>JAFGQK010000325.1 GCA_016935735.1 Spirochaetales bacterium
ATCTTTTTGCCATCTTCTTATTATCGTTACGAGTTTCCTGACCCACCTGCTGCCATACCTCTTTACAAAATCCACATACCCGGAAATTAACCACCTCAGCAACTGTGCAATACTGAAAAAGTTCAAGTCATCATGGAGCATTTTCAACTTTCTGTACATATACTCGGGAATGTGAACAGTGACATGCTTCCGTTTCACATTCCTATCTTCATTAATCAATTCATACCTGCTTTGTCGCTGCACTCCAAATATATGTTCTTTTTCAATAACGGTAAAGAACTGCAACAAAATACGGTTTATTGTTCCGTACAGGCTTCTGGTCTTCTGAAACAAATCAAGATTTTTTAAATCATCAATCATTTCCGTATCCATTTTAAAGTGGAAAATAGTCATCTTAACTTCATCTTCACTCATACATTAATCCTTTCAAAACATGGATTTTAATAAGGGAAATACTTCCAGAACCGTTTTTTCCCCTGATTCTTTTGGGGTTTGTGTTACCATGTATATTAATAAGGCAAAGTTACTTCCCGCATTGCTTTTTTTATAAAAAAAATATCTTTTTACTGTTTCAAGTGTATGCTTCAGGGGAGTTTCTCGTAGTGGTAATACTCTAATAAAATGAAAGAAGGCCGGAAATGATTTACCCGCGATACCAATTTGTACCGGGGGATAATCTGCGCAGGGTTTTCTGAACACACTCTGTATTATTAACCTTCAAATTTTTCTTTGGGAATTACTGGAAAAACAGGAAAAAATATATTGATTTATCATTAAAATGTGGTACTATATAGAATAGATGAAAAAAGAACTCATTGTTTGTATAGTTATAATCTTTTTCATTTTTTTTATACTTTCCTGCAGCGAATCCTTTCTTTTGACCGGGGAGGATGAAAAAGAGAACAATATTCAGATTATTTCTCTTTCCCCCGGCGGTGTTATTAATAAAGGAGAAATACTCTCTTTCAAGGTAATATCTACAGATGAAGAAGAAAACCCGGATAAATTGGAAATAAATCTCTATACAGCCTATGGTGACAGGATTGGAAAGCTTGAAAATACCTCTTTTGCTTTAAATCAGGAGCTTGCCCTGGATCTTTTCGAATCTCTTTACACTGGTCTTTATACCCTTGAATTTATCCTTTACATCGGGACCGATGTGCTTTGCGAGAAATCGATTACCTTTTTTTATACAGAAAAAGAATTTGCCATACAGGGAATAGAATCTTTTCCACCGGTTGTATTTCCCGGGGCAACGGTTCTCCTTTCCACAACAATCCTGAACCCGGATAAGTCAGATCCTTATCTCCGGTGGACTGTAAATGAAAAAGTGATTACCAGCGGACTTTTGAGTGAAGGCAAGGATAAGATACTCTGGTCTGTACCAGAGGAAGAAGGTGTCTATACAGTAAAAGTAGAGTTGTTTCCTGTTCCCCCGGAAACACTGAATGATTTTATTTTTTCATCGGAAATCTTTATGGATGTAGCACTCTATGTTTCTGAATCAAGAAGACCCCCTTCACGATATCTCTATCCCGAGGATTCTTATTATTCCCTTTATCATTTTGATGGAAATCTTCTGGATACAGCCAAAGGGCGGAATGCAGAGGATAGTGAAAAGCGAATGGAAGCGAAGAGTATTGGGAAACCCCAGCTTATTACAGGAGAAGAAGACTTTGGCTATTATATTGACAGTTATTCAGGCTTCAGGATTGATGAATGTATTCTGCCGATTTTAAATAGAACATTAAAACCCTTTACTATATCCCTTGGTCTTGAGCTGGACTCGGCCCAGCAGGGGAAAAATATCCTTATCTTGCGAACCTATGATAATTTGTTTATTTTTACTATTTTTATAGACTCTGAATCATCCATTATTGCACGTATACGGTCAGGTTCAAAAGAGGTCATTATTCCTTCCAATATAAATACCCGTGCTTTAAAGAACCGGTTCCTTATTTCTCTTTCAATCCTCCCTGCCAATGATTCTCTTCTCGCCATGTGGTTTCTGGACGGAATTCAGATAAATACCCTTTCCTTCAATAATATGGATATCAGGATTTCTTCAGATGGTGAGACAATTATTGGCAGTGAGAACGGATTTGCCGGAGTGATAGATGAGCTTGGGGTCTATTATATTGATGAAAACGGCAGAAATACAATTAATCCCGGACTGTATAAATATGCAATCCAGCAAATGCATGGGGCAAAGAGTATATTTGCAGAAGGGTTTGATGGTATCTATCCCCCGGATTCCCTGGAAATAGGGGAAAAGGATATAATTAAAAGCGGAAAACTCATTCTTAAAACATCCCTTAAAACGACTTTTTCTTCTATAAATTTGAGTGAAAATGACCTTAACATTATTGTTAATTTTGACGCACCTTTGCCGGCAAAAGGAAGAATCTCTCTATTCCATCAGGATAAAAGTACTCCTTTTCTTGATATAACAGGTTCTGGTACTGTTTTAATCCCCGGGAATGAATCTCCCCTGGTGTTAGAAAATTTGAATCAATCATTCTTTATAAAAATAAAAAACAGGGGAACAAAGGTATCTTTCCCAGGCGAGGGAATGGAAGATGTAAAGTTAACATCATTACAGGGAGCCGGGGATATTATTCTTGTTATCAATAATAATGGTAATACCCCTATAGTTATTGATTCTATTACTGTTTTTAAAGAATAAAAGTACACTGTTCTTCTTGACTCTTTGTTGACCGTCAGGTTATATAAATTGAAAAATTAATAAGAACCCGGATAATTTGTTCATTGGGTTGTGGTGTAGCCAACATTATGCTACGAAAAATGAAAACTGATGCTGGCCGGATCCTGCATAAATATAATGCTATTGCAGGTTATCGATCATTTTTTGCTTTTCTTATCCGAATTACCGGTGCAGTAAATGCTGTGATTTCTCTTAAATATCAGGAGCAGCGTATGTTATATATGAAATCATATATTTTAAAAACAAAAGTCTCCGCGGTATTGCTGTTATTTCTTTTTGTAATCATTTCAGGTATTTACCCGGTTCTTTCCGGTTGTAATAATCCGGCTTCATCCGGTGCAATATTATCTTATAACAGTAAAAAGAATGAATTTGAAATCAGATATAAAGGGATAAAAATTGCAGAGGGGAGTCTTTATCTGTTCGATACAAATCTGGAAGATTTTCCTGTTGAATACAGAACAGAAAATGAGACAGATGAAAATGGGGCCTTAATACAGCGTTTTATCTTTACTGCAAAGGAACAACCCGGTTCTATGATAAAACTTACCGGTCATTTCCAGGGAGATAAGGCTTTCCCCTGTTCCCCGGAAAGGCAGGACGGTTTTATAGAGATGATACGGGCTGCAAGCGGGATAAGTAAAAGCCGGCTTAATACAGGAATATATTCCCCTGTTTATGATTGGACACTTTATTTTGCCGGTCCGGCAGATATGGAAATTGAGTATGATGACAAAAACAACACCACTTATTCATTTTCCATAACAAAGCAGGATAAAAACAGCATAACAATTGTGTTTAAACCCGATTTTTATAAACTGCATCTCGATCATCCCTATTTTAATCCGGGAAAAGCACACCTTGCAGATACTGTTCCCTGTGGCTGGATTTCATGGAAAGCATACGGGGGAGCAATCAATGAAAATAACATTAAAACAATGACAGACTGGTGTACCAGCTATCTTGGTGATTACGGACTTGAATATATTATTATCGATGACGGATGGTTTACCGGACAGGGTCCGTCCGGCCAGATGTATAATGTGCCCCCGGGTGTAGACTGGACAAAAGCAAATCAGAAATTTCCTTCGGGCATGAAAGAGCTTGCCGGGTACGTTCATAATCATCACCTCAAAATTGGGATATGGATTTCTCCCTTTGGCTTTTCCGGGGATCCGGAAAAAAATCCCGGCTACTGGATACGGACGGGTGCAAAAGGCGAGTTTCTCTATAATGAATGGCACGGATATTATTATTGCGATGGTTCCAATTCAAAAGCAGTGGAAAAGTGGCTTACACAGGGTGTTCAAGCCCAGCAGGAAAATGGGATCGATTTATTCAAACTGGATGGGATGTTTCATGTTGCTTATGAAGGGTATAAGGATACAGGGAATTTTTTCACATCAAAAGGTCTTACCTGGCAGGAAGCGCTGCGGATGGGGTGGGACAGCCTTTATGATACTGCCCGGGGCAGTTATGTATTAAGCTGCTGGGGCAGGGTCCCGGAAATAGCAGGAATTCCTGATGCAATCCGTATTGGCCAGGATAAAGATTCGGAATGGATTTACATTACAATCGTTGCAGAGGATTTACGAAAATATTTCTATGAACACAATATCATCTGGTGCGACGATCCGGACCACATTGTATTCAGGGATTTGTCCCTTGCAGAATCCCGTACCTGGGCTACGCTTGTTGGAATAACAGGAACCCTTCTCACCTTCTCCGACAGGCCGGAAACCATGTCACCGGAAAAACTTTCAATTGTACGAAAAATTTTACCTGTAACAGGAAATCCGGTTGTCAGACCACTTCATCTCTTTTCCTATGAATCGCCCCCCCTTCTCTGGGGTCTGGAAATAACCCGTGATTTTGACAACTGGCTTGTAGTGGCAAATTGCGGTGTGGACAGTTCAGTGAACGAGATTTCTTTTCAAAAAATCGGTCTGGATCCTGAAGAGGAATATACTGTTTTTGATTTTTGGAACCTCGAGTTTCGCGGGATATATAAAAATTTTTTCTTCTGCGGCAGGCCTCCTCACCACGATTCTCTTGTGTATGCAATAAAAAGATTACGGCCGTATCCATGGGTGATTTCTGTCAACCGGCATATAAGCCAGGGTGGTGTCTCGATAAAAAATTTGGAGTACAGGGAAAATATCCTTAAAGGTACGATAGAGGTAATAAAGAATGATCCATATATGCTTTTTATCTACACACACGGGAAAAAAATTGAACAGGTTATTATTGACTCACCTGCTTCCTATGTCATATCGGTAAAAGGATATTGTGCCACCCTTACCATTACCTCCCCACTCACCAGGGACTATATATGGGAAATATCCTTTGGAGAAAATGACCCGGGCATAATGCCATTAGACAATGAAGAATGCAATCCCGCACTTGCCGCTTATCTGGAAGAAATGCAGGACATTAAAAAAGAAGGGGTTATTTATTTAAGTGATATCCACTGGAAATCCTCACAAAACGGGTGGGGTCCGGTGGAAAAGAACATGAGTAATGGTGAAGCAGGAGAAGGTGATGGAAATACCCTCACAATAGACGGTATCACCTTTGACAGAGGACTCGGAACCCATGCAGGGAGTGAGATTGTTTATTCCCTGGACAGAAAATATTCCAGGTTTAAAGCAATGATCGGGATAGACGACGAGACCGGCTTTACCGGTACAGTCGTTTTTTGTGTGATCGCCGATGGTCTGAAACTTTTTGACAGCGGTATGATAAAGGGTGGAGATGAACCCCGGGAAGTGGATGTGGATATTACAGATATGGATGAACTTAAACTTGTAGTTACCGATGCCGGCGACGGAATCTCCTGCGATCATGCCGACTGGGCAGATGCACGGGTTGTACCGTAAAGGGATGAAATTCTGTTATTCAGCTTCCCCGGGAGGGATCAGTTATTTTCCCGGTTAATACACTTGCAGCAATTGTTGCAGGAGATGCCAGGAAAATTTCCGATGTGAGGCCTCCCAACCGCCCCAGGAAATTCCTGTTGTTCGAGGATATCATCCTGTCCCCATTGGGGACAATTCCGCCGAGGATCCCTGAACAAAGTCCGCATCCCGGTGCCGTGATCTGTGCCCCGCTTTCATGCAACACCTGTATGATGCCTTCCTCCAGGGCTTTTTCATAAATCCTCTGGCTTCCCGGCGTAACAATAAAGCGTACGTTCCGGTGTATCTTTTTTCCGGCCAGTATCTTTGCCGCGATACGCAAATCATCAATCCTGCCATTGGTGCAGGAACCGAGAAAGGCCTGGTCGATTTCAAGTCCTGCAAAACATGCAATATCAGATACATCATCCACATTCGGGGATTTTGATACCTGGGGTGTCAGGGCGGTAAGGTCATAGTGCATGGTCCGGCAATACACTGCATCAGGGTCTGCTTTTATCTGTGCCACTGATTGTTCTCCCAGTTCACTGTAGTAAGCGGCAGTGATTTCATCTGCCGGGAATAAACCGGCTTTGGCCCCGCATTCCACTGCCATATTGGAAACAGTGAGCCGTTCGGCGAGTGACAGGCCGGCTACAGCCGGGCCACTGAATTCCAGGGCTTTGTAAATCGCCCCATCCGCTTTCAGATCACCGATGATTTTTAAAATCAGATCCTTTGATGCAATACCGGGTGAAAGATACCCTTCCAGGTGAATTTTTATTGTTTCCGGCACCTTTAGCCAGATATTTCCCGTTCCGCAGATAGCGGCCATTTCCGTATAGCCGATGCCAGTGGCAAAAACGCCGGCACCGCCATAAGTACAGGTATGCGAATCGGTTCCGAGAATGATTTCACCGGGCCGGGCATAACCGCGTTCGATCATCAGGATATGGCAGACACCATCACCAGGATGATACCGCTTGATTTCCTGTTCTTCAACGAAAAGCCGCCCCATTTTATGCAGTTCAATATCATCAGGAGTCTTTGCAGGCACCAGGTGATCATTAATCACGGCGATTCTCTCATTATCCCATACCTTTTTAAACCCCATTGCATAAAAGATTTCGCGGACTTTCGGGGCAAACAGGTCATGCATCATGACTCCATCAACCTGTACCAGGACTGTATCACCTGCTTTTATCGTTTTCTTTTCTGCCCGGCTAAGCAGTATCTTTTCACTTAATGTCATTCCCATAAACTACTCCGTTACCAGCTTTTCCTTGTTTTAAAATAATCTATTAAATTCCCGCTCTGTACGATTTCATATAAAAAATCGGAAAGCGGTTCAAATTTTGCCGTGATGCCGGAAGTGATATTTTTCACCTCACAGGCATTTATATCGATTTCCACCTGGTCTCTTTCGGATAACATACCCGGTATTGAAGGTGATTGAATAACATAAATACCGTTATTGATGCAATTTCTGAAAAACAGGCGGCTGAACGATTCTGCAATGACTAATTTCACACCACAGGCAGTAATGCACTGTACAGCTTGTTCCCTCGATGAACCGCAGCCGAAATTTTTCCCGGCTGTAATAACATCACCCGGACTAAGTTGTGCAGAAAAGTTTTCCCCCCGTAGAGGTTCAAATATGTGCCTGGCCATTTCATCCAACGATGGCAATACCAGATATTTTGTAGGAATGATAATATCCGTATCGATATTGTTTCCGAATTTAAAAACTTTCCCTGATATTTTCATACTATTTTGTCCTTCTTCTTTTTTATTCGAATTCCCCCGGGTGAGTGATCTTGCCTGTAACTGCCGATACGGCGGCGGTGCGGGGTGAACAGAGGAAAATTTTACTCTCCGGGCTTCCTGCCCTTCCACGGAAATTCCTTGTACCTGTGGAAAGCAGTACTTCATCTTTTCCGATAACACCCTGGCAGGCCCCCCAGCAGACACTGCAATTCGGATTCAGGACCAGGGCGCCGGCTTTTACAAATGTCAGGATCAACCCTTCATCCAGGGCCTGCTTGAAAACCCTGCGTGATGCCGGGCTTATGAGAAGTCTTGTGCTTCTGTGAACCTTTTTCCCTGCGAGAACATGTGCAGCGATTCGCAAATCCTCGATCCGGCCATTACTGCATGAGCCGATAAAGACTTCATCCACCTTTGTTCCCACCGCATCTTTTAATGGTTTCACATTATCAAGTGTATGCGGAAAAGCCACCATGGGTTCAAGTTCATCCAGGTTGATGGTAAATGTCTGCCTGTATTCTGCATCCGGATCGCTTTTAAAGATGGTATATTCAGGTAATGGTTCACCCCTGATTCCTTTGATATAATCGATTACCTTCCGGTCCGCTTCTATAATACCATTCTTGGCGCCTGCTTCAATAGCCAGGTTTGTCAGGGTGATCCGTTCTTCCACGGAAAAATCCTTTACCGCGTCCCCTGTTATTTCCATGGTTTTATAGGTCGCCCCTTTGGCACCCAGATATTGAATCATTTTCAGTATAAGGTCTTTGGCAGTAACATAGCTTTTCAATTTGCCGCTGATCTCGAACTTTATCGTTTCCGGTACCTTCACCCATATCGTTCCTTCATGAAGCGCCGCAACAATATCTGTTGAACCGAACCCGGAACCAAAAGCACCATACGCACCCGCGGTTGTTGTATGGGAATCCGCTCCTATCACAACCTGCCCGGGAAGTGTATGATTTTCCATCAGCAATTGGTGGCAGACCCCTTCGCCGTCATAGAGTTGCAAGTTGTGTTCCCGCGCAAAAATCCTCATGAGTTTTTGCGTATCTGCGGTCTTGACATTTTCTGCCGGTACATTGTGGTCGATGACAAAAACGATTTTCCCGGGATCAAAGATCCTGGGATTCTTAACCTTGTTTTTCCACATATTGATACTGACATGAGTGGTCGCGTCATTGGACATGAGCCAGTTATAGGTGATAGTAACAATTTCACCGGGTGAAACATGCTTTTTTCCTCCGGCATGACTTAAGATTTTTTCTGTTATCGTCATTCCCATAAGCTATACCTCAATTCATCAATTTAAAAAGTTAAGCAAATCCTGTTCAGATAAGTCTATTGTATTATTGATTTAAAAAATTCAGTAATCCTCCTGCATAAAGGATTTGTTGAATATAGTCCGGATACCGGATGATGTCAAATGAACTTCCTTTGGAAAGATTCATAATCTTTTCATGATCGATATCGACTTCAACAGTATCTGCTTCATCAAATAAATTCGAGCAATCCGGTAATTCCAGAACAGGCAGGCCGTTATTGATTGCATTACGGAAAAAAATCCGGGCAAAAGATTCTGCAATAATGCACCCCACTTTTAATTCAGTTAAAACATGAACCGCCTGTTCCCTGGAAGAACCGCAGCCAAAATTACTGCCGGCAATAATAATATCCCCGGGCTGGATTTTGTCTGCCAGATCTCTTCCCAGGGGGGACAGGGTATATTTTTTCATCTCTTCAAATGGCAATAGTAAGTACTGTGATGGAATAATGACATCCGTATCGATGTTATCACCGACTTTCCATGCCTTTCCCTTGATGATCTCCATTGGACACTCCTGTTTTCATAAACCGATATAATCCGTTTATTTACTGAATAAATTTATCACCTTATTATAGTCTGATAAGTTATAGTATCAAAACGGATAATAAATGTCAATGGAAATACCCGGTAAGGAAGGGATTTTCCGGCTGGGTTTTTTCCACTTTATTGATAAGAAATCTCAATAGGTTTTCATTCATTATATCCTGTTTGTGATTGACCCGGGTTATGTTGTTTGAAAATATTGAATAAAATTTGTGAATAAATTAAATATTTTAAC
>JAFGQK010000326.1 GCA_016935735.1 Spirochaetales bacterium
AGATCCAGGAAGGATCCGGCCAACGCAAGTGTTACGGGTTGAAAATCTTGGAATAATACCAAGATTTTCACCCATAGTAACACAGCGTTTTCCCGGTGCCATGAGAACCGCTTCCCTGTACGTAGATGGTGATGTTCATATCCCCTGTTTTTTTCCAGATTTCATCTTCCATACCGTCAATCACCGGAGTGCCTTTTTTTGCATAGGCTTTAAAATTGTTTTTACTGTCATTATTAATAACAACATCTTTCGGCAGCCGTGAAGGATCGACCAGTCCCCAGAATGCATATTTTGTTTTAAAATCCCGGTCAAACAGTAACGGCCAGTCTTTTTTCGTTACCGGGAAATACGTTGACCAGGTATGGCCGTCATGAAATCCCCAGAAGGTGACATTTGTAATATTTTTGTATGTCTTAAAAAGATCGAATATCTCCTTATACCGGTGTGCCTGGCGAATCAATAAATCCTCCGGGGCTTTTCCCGCTTTAAAGTCCGGATCCGCATTCAGACTCATATCGAATTCCGTTATATGGATTTCAAGGCCAAGATCATTGTATTTTTTTAATGCCTCGGATATTGCCTGTAATCCCGGGTAGTGCAGGGTAATATGAAACTGCAGGCCGATTCCATGAATCGGGACATTCCTGTCCAGTAATTTTCTCACCAGCTTGCAGATATTCTCGCTTTTTATCCTCTCGATGGTATCGATTTCATTAAGGAACAGACGGGCACCGGGATCTGCCCTGTGTGCGTAGATAAATGCCTTCTCGATATATTCTTCGCCGGCAATTTCAAGCCATTCCGATTTTCTTAATGCGGTTGCATCAACAACCTCATTCACCACATCCCATGCATATACTTTCCCTTTATACCTGGAAACAACAGTGTTAATGTATGTTTCCAATCTTTTCAGTAATACATTTTTCGAGACCTTATTACCATTCTGGTCGTAAAACATCCACTTTGCATTCTGGTTATGCCATACCAGGGTATGTCCCCTTACAAGCTTATTGTTTTCAAGTGCATAATTTACGAGTTTATCCGCATTATCAAAGGTAAATGTGCCTTCCGAAGGTGCCATGTATTTAGGTTTCATGATATTTTCTGCAGTTAAGCTGGAAAAATGTTTTAATAACAATTCACCTTCGGTTCCCATAAGTTGTGAAAGTTCCACACATGTTCCAATGTTAAAATACTTTTCATATACTTTTGCTAAAGAAGGTACTTCCTTTGCTGTTCCCATTAACTCTGTCTGGATGATACCTGTTTCCCCTGCTTCACTGGTTTTCAAATCGGAATCCGTAGTACTTTGTTGCTGAGTTGTTGTACAACTACCGGGTATAAGGAATAAAGAAAGGAATATAAGAAACGTTCTCATTGTTTCCTCCATTATATGAAGTTAATCTCGAATGATTATAACAATTATATTCTATAATAAGGAAGATATTAATCCCTGTATTTTTCAAAAGCTGCATTATTTGTTTTGATACTCATGATTTTCCCAGTTTCTTTTTAAGCCTGTTTATATACCCGTATATCCCCTTTTCTTCCGGATAAAGTTGCAGAAGGGCATGATAAAAATTTATACCCCTTTCTATTTCCCCTATCCGGGCACATGCCGCGCCATAGGATGAATGGACATATATATCCTTTGGATTCAGTTTTAAAAGCTCTTCAAACAGGGGAAGGGCTTCCTGTTCTTTATGGGTTTTTGCCAGAGTAAAGGCTTTTTGCCTCTGGATATGAACATCCTGAATTCCGGAGTCCATTTTATCATAAGTTTTTAAAGCGAGATCCGTTTTCCCCGCCTTCCGGCAGATAGATGCATAAATTTCCTTGTATATTGCAGGAAAGGTGGGAATCCTTGCATACCTTCCTATCTCTTCAATCACCCTGTCTATTCCGTCCTGTTCTATTTCAAGATCCGTGAGTTCCCATAATGTCGCGGGATCATGCGGAAGACGTGACAGGGTTTCCCTGCACAGCTTTATTGCCTTTTCTGTTTTCCCGGTCGCTTTTAATGCTTTTATCCGGTAAAAAACATAATCATCCATCTGTCCGGGTTGGGTACTTATAAAATCCAGGAGTTTCTCCCATTCCTTCATCTGTAAAAAGCATTCGCAGATTCCTTTTAATGCCCGGTCATGTACCTTTTCCCGGTTCATCACCTCTTTATAATACCAGAGGGCTTCATCATACTGCTGCAATCCCCGCAGGGCATCTGCCGCGGAAAGGAGTGCGTAGATATTACCGGGATCGAGTGCAAGGACCTCTTTTGTGCATTCAAGCGCCCTGTCGTATTTTCCCGCCCGGATGTATGCATATGCCTGCTGGGTTATCCAGAAAATATTCTTACCGTGAAAGTACTGATCTTCCGCATATACTGCTGCCTGTCTGAATTGTTTTCTCGCTATAAGCTTTTTAAACTCTTCGTATTCTATAGACATTGATCTCTGTTGATTATATATAGCTGGATATATTTGTCAATCCCACCCCTTTTTATTCTCCCGGCAAAATAATTATCCACAGTGATAAGAAAAAACTTATTTTTGAGTATAGGGATTTACTTAAAACAGTCTATACAAATTTATAAGATAATTGTATAATATAAAAATTATTGATCGAATTAATAGGTATTTATAAATGAATAAACCAGTATTTATCGATTTATTTGCAGGATGTGGGGGGCTATCAGAAGGATTCATAAGGGCTGGCTTTATTCCCATTGCACATGTTGAATCCGATTTAGGCGCCTGTAACTCATTAAAAACAAGAATGGCATATCATTGGCTAAAAAGGAAAAATAAGGTTGATATCTATCATCGCTATTTACAAGGTCAAATAACAAGAGAACAGTTTTATAATTTTATTCCTGCATCAATTCTGAAAAGTGTCTTGAATGTAGAAATAAATATTAATACGAGCTTTTTGCGCTGTTTATAATTCTAATAGGGGCAATGATTTAAAAACACCCTCCAAATATGTTTACCCCCGAAAACCCCTGGAAAGCCTGGAAAGAATAATTGTTGAATAGATTCCATTAAAAATGTATAATAAAAAGTTGAAAGCACGATAGAATAGGGAGGGGAATTTGTGTGTCTGATTTTTTCGAGAAAGAATATGATGAATCAACACAATTGAAATTAGCAATTTTTCAAGGATATATAAAAGAATGGATTTCTGTATTTTTAACTCAATCTAAATCTTTTAACTATAAACAGATAAATATCTTTGATTTTTTTTCGGGCTCAGGAACTGATGTGAAAGGGAATCCAGGCTCACCAATAATTATTGTTAAAGAACTTAAAAAATATTGTCAATCTCGATCTGACTTTAAAATAAAGCAAGCTAATATTCAATTATTTTTTAATGATAAGAACTCAGAATACATAAAACGTCTGATAAAGGCATTACATGAAATCAAATGTGGAAAATCTTGCTGTAATTTTAATTTCAGTTCCAAGTTGTTTCAAGATATATTACCTGAGTATCTGCCGTATATTCACAATGCAAATTCTGCAAATCTTATAATACTTGATCAATTCGGAGTCTCTGATGTTACCCCAGAAACCGTGGAAATGTTATCTACCTGTTCAGCTACCGATATTATATTCTTTATTTCTTCGTCTTTTATAAAGCGGTTTAATGAAACACCTGAATTAAGCGGGTTTTTTAATTTCCAACATGGAGAAATTAAGGAGATTGAATATAAAAGCATTCATCGCTTTATTTGCAGTTATTTCAGAAAAAAAATTAATAAACAAGATTATTACCTTTCCCCTTTCTCTATTAAAAAAGGGAGTAATATTTACGGTTTGATTTTTGGAAGTAGTAATCTATATGGTTTAGAGAAATTTTTAAAGGTATGCTGGAAAATAGATAAAGCAACCGGCGAAGCAAATTATAATATTGATGATGATTTTTCGTGGGAAAATCAATCGATATTTGAGGAATTAAATATTATTTCCAAATTGGAAGTATTTAAAACTAATTTGCTTTTATTTATTCAAAAAAACCAACCTGACAATAATAATGTATATCGCTTTTGTTTAAGTGCAGGATTCTTACCAAAGCATGTAAGAGAAATAATAAAGCCACTAAGAGACAAAAATGAGATAATCGTTAAAAACTTACTTTCAGAGGATAAAGTACGCTTAAATGCATATTATTTATCATATAGGGATTTTAATGAAAAAGCAAAAATTAAGTATATTTTAAATAAGAAATCGGAGAAAGAATGCTCACAATAGATACCATTAAAAGAAAAGGCCTCTTATATAAATCCGGTGTCGAATATGCCGATTACTGTCTGAATCATGTAGAAGGCTGCTCTCATGGTTGTAGATACCCCTGTTATGCTTTTTTAATGAAGAAGCGATGCGGGAAAATTAAGACATATGAGGAATGGTGTCATCCGAAGATCATATCGAATGCCATGGAACTGCTGGAAAAAGAGATCCCAAAATTTAAAAAAAATATTGATTATGTACATTTATGCTTTTCAACCGATCCTTTTATGTACAATCAGAGTGAAATATCTGAATTAAGTCTTAGAATTATTCGTGAATTGAACAGGCATGATATTCCCGTTACTACTCTGACAAAAGGCATTACTCCGAAAGAACTAATACAGTGTACTCAATACAGTAATGCAATCAATATGTATGGCATTACGTTGGTTTCCCTGGATGAAGATTTCAGAAAAAAATATGAACCGAATGCAGCCCTGTTCCTGGAAAGAATAAACGCTTTAAAAGTATTGCATGATAATCGCTGTAAAACTTATGTGAGTATAGAACCTTACCCGACACCAAATCTTATTAAGCAGGATTTAAAGGAAATACTGGAAGCTACCGGATTCGTTGATAAAATTATTTTTGGCAGGATGAATTATAGCAGAAAAGTTACCGAATTCAAGGGGTACAAAGATTTTTATAATGAACTGGCATATTATGTTATAGCTCATTGTAAGAAAAAAAATATTGAGTGGCATATTAAAGAGAGGACAATTACCGAAAAGCTGAAATACAAGTGGTAATATCCTTCCGGGCCGGATTCAGCATCCTAATGTAAGAAGAAGTATCGCCTTTATCGTATGTTTCCTGTTTTCTGCCTGTTCCCACACTCTGGAGGCAGGACCTTCAAATACACCTTCTGTCACTTCCTGACCTTTTACAGCGGGAAGGCAGTGGAGAAATATGGTCCCGGCCAGGCCGGTCATGTTCATTACATCATTATTCACCTGGTAAGGGGTAAGTAATACAATGCGTTCTATCTTTTTCTCTTCCTCTCCCATGGAAATCCAGACATCCGTGTAAAGAACATGGGCGTTTTTTACCCCCTCTTCTATAGAATCAGTGACAAGAACACTGGCTCCATTCTGTGCTGCAAGTTCTTTGCATGAATCAATAAAACTGCTTTCCGGCATGAGTTGTTCCGGTGTTACGATGGTGATGTGTACCCCCGTCTTGCAGCATCCGACAAGCAGGGACCGGGCAACATTATTCCGTCCATCCCCGACATAGGCACATTTTATTCCTTTCAGTGTTCCGAATTCTTCTTCAATCGTCATAAGATCTGCCATGGTCTGTGTGGGGTGAAATGAATCAGTAAGACCGTTATATACAGGAAGTCCGGAGTATTTCATAAGAATTTGGGCAGTTTCCTGTTTGTATCCCCGGAACATAATGCAATCGAACATCCTTCCCAATACCCTGGCCGTATCTTCGATTGTTTCTTTACTCCCAAGATGAAGATCCTGGGAAGTAAGAAATACCGGATACCCCCCTTCTTCCCCAAATGCGGTTTCAAAAGAACAGCGTGTCCGTGTGGATGGCTTCTCGAACAGCATGGCGAGGGTTTTGGCCTGAAACCTCAACTTTTTTTTATGCAATTTCCGTTCTTTTTTAAGAGTATGTGCTGTTCTCAGGATTTCCTTTATTTCTTCCTGTGTGAAATCCAGGAGGGTAAGAAAGGAACGGCCTTTTAAACCTTTTTTCATCTGTTTCTACTCCTTATGTGTATGTACTGTTCTCTCTTTTTAATATCGCATATTTAGTACATTAGCTTGATATGGATAAAATCCGTGAAGCTTATTATGTTCCAGGTAGAATTGGTAAAAATATTTCCCAATTAACATTTGTACTGCCTGGCTGTCTGGTAATACTCCTTGCCATGAATCATAGCAAGAAGTATAATGGTAAGTAAAGAGGAGTACCTTCTTGTAAAGTTACAATTATGCTTCACCCGTACTATGAAGTTACAAACGATAATTCATGACAAACATAATAGCTTATATTAAAAGAAATATCCTTGCTTTTCCCGGGACTGTTTTTAACTATTTTTTTATCCCGGTTGTCTTTATTTATGGATTTATTCTTGAACCAGTATTACTTAAGCAAACGGTCTTTTATTTTGGCCGACAGAATATAGTATTTTTTCTTATCTTTAATTTCATATTCATTATTGAAGCATTTCTTATCACCCTGAAACTCCTCGATGCGCGGTATCTTGTTTCGGAAAAAAAGGATGGTGAATCAAAAAAAACCTTTAAAGACAGTTATTTCCTTGTCATTCTCTGGGTCGGACATCTGGGCTTACACGGCCTATATTTTATGTTTTACAATTTTAATAGTTTTCCCCGGTTCGTCTTTATAGTTATCTTTTCTTTTATACTTTTAAAAGAACTGTATCTTCTATCACTCTATCTTTATTTAATAACCAAACCTGTTACGAGAAAAAGGAAAATATCTTTCAAAAGACGTTTTTTCATAAATATGGCACTTGGAATAATAAGCCTGGTCATTATTACAATGACCACGGCGACATATTCAAATATCTTTTTAAAAAACACATTGAATAAAATTAATCTGGCAGGATTGCTTGTCCTGGCTTTTCTCATGGGCCTGATCTTTTATCTGCCTGCCCGCTTCGGTTTTTTTGTAGAGGAATTTTTTACTGTACGGAAAAAATCTGGATTGCTTCATCTCTGGATATCGATTATTATAGCAATCTTTTCCAATGGTCTTGCCTGTTTTTTTTAAGAAAATATCCTGAACTTACCAGATTCCGGGGATAAGTCGAAACCGGACATGCTGTGTATATTTTTGGTAGAAATCAAGGTTTGCTCGGAGGTAATCATCTTCAATCTTTGTAAGAACAATATATCCAATAAGTATTAATATGACAAAAATGCTGTTCAGCAGGGTAGGAAAGAGAAGAAGAGAGCTGCTATAAAAGAAAAGTGCAAAAAAATAAATAGGATGACGGATAATGCTGTATGGTCCGTGACAAATCATATTTTTTTTCGGAAAAATTTTTATAAGGGTACTCCAGCTTTTTTTAAGGAAACCGAACCTGGAGATTAATGTTCCGGCAGTACCTGCAATAAAGAGAACAGAGCCTGTTATAATAGTTTCATGGTTATTGAAAGGCGCTGATGGTTTCATTATTTGTAAACAAATAAGCAAATCAATGACCAGGGAGCTAAAGGCAAGAAGGACGAGACTCAAATTCACCAGACTGGGAAGAACAAAATTATTCCACGATTTATTCTGCATATGCTCTCGAAAGAAAATGATCCCTACCTTTAAATAAATGCCATGAACGAGGACGATTAATGCAATTGCTATCCAACGAATTATCGTAAAATTCATATCTCAAGTATAATACAGTAAAAACCAATTTTCTTGTTTTTGTATAAAAAAATATAAACTTTATAAAACAATCTATTAATTCTCTAAACGAAGGCTTTAGCAGAATTCCATTATTAAACCCACATAGTATTGTGCAATCAGCAGGGCATCCACAATATCAATACTCATGTTACAATTTGTATCAGCAGTATCCGGGTTAAATCCTCCCGGGTCAAGCCCAACATAATACTGGGCAACCAGGAGTGCATCAACAATATCAACCGTCCCATTGCTGTTTACATCACCCAGTTCATCCTGGGAAGGAGTCGGCTGGGTTCCCGGGGTCGGGGTGGGGTTCTGTGTGTAATAGGCAAATGGAATTGATGCAACAGAATAATTAAGAAACCTGTCATAAGCATACACCTCTGCCATATGATCGCCCTGGGAAAGATCATTTATATCGATGCTGATCGCATTGTAATTACTGGTAATTACAGGATTCCTTAACTGACCGTCGATGTACACTTCTGCTTTTACTGCTTCTGGGGCAACAGTAAGAGCAATGGCAGCAGTTCCATTTTCAAAGAGGGAAGATGTAACCGTAAGCTGTGGCGGTGTATTATCGGTTACCTTTGAGCCCCCGGTAAACGGAGCTCTTCCTTCAAAATTCTTTTTTACATCTGCTACTTTCTTTCCCTTCACGGTAATACAGGCAGTATCCAGATTCCCGGCAGAACTGTTATTAAGATAAACAAGATGCGGTACTGACTGGGGATCCCAGTTCATACACAGAGATTCTATGGTATCCACTGCAACCGGGTCCGTGCCGGCAAGAATCATACGCATATTCATTTGATCTGCCGCCAGGGACGGGGTCATATCCGTACCCGGACCGTTTTGAAAGCCTTGAAGACCATCCATAATAACAAGGTCAACCGGCCTGCATAGGTTCCAATCATGAATCCATTCATGAAGATCTGTGGAAAAGTGACTGACCATATTCCCCCGGTAAGGATCTCCTTCCCCACGCCCATAAATATTCCCCGGAGTAGCACCAATCCCGACATTTTTGAGGGAACCTGTGATACAGGCACTCCCGTGATTTTTTAATGTGGGAACACTGATAAGAACATCTGCCTCTTTATACTTTTTATTCAAGTAATAAGATGTATTAAGCATCCCCCCCGGGAGGTCAACCTTGACAAGGTTAGGCGAAGAATAATCAAGCCAGCCGCCGCTGTCTTCTTCGATTGCAAGAAATGCATCCACCCCCGGTATATGGTTGGAATCATAAAGAAGGTGTTCCATTATCGGGGGAGTGGAGTATGCCGAACCTTCCATGACATACACGGTTCCATCCGGGTTAATTTCCCGGACAAGCCCGGCAATCGCCTTTATTACCCGCCAGTCTGTGGTAATACCATTAACTTCCGGCGGCACAAGGCCTTCCATGGTTTCTATACAGACGAGGTTCGGCTTGATGACCACTGTATCACCATTATGGATGATTCCATTCAAGCCGCCGATAAGGGAAACAGCCTCTGCTATCATAGTTCTAATGTCCGTCTCCTGGATATCCCCTGCATATTGTTTTTCCGATTGTACAATACCAACTATTGACTGGGGGAGTTGAATGACACTGTAAGTCTGGCTGAACATGCAAAAAATGATAAGCAGGAGCACTACTGCAAGTGTTACCTGTTTAAATCTTGAGACCTTCATTTTTTTTCCTTTTTTTTCTATTAAATTTTATATTTATTGTATTCCTTATGCTTTCTGCATTATTAATTTATAGTATCCTGAATTAAGGTATCTGTCAAGTTTTATATTTTCTCATTTTCTCGACAGGGGGTAAGGAACTATGCTATTTTGCTTACAATCTTGTTAAAATAACAAGATTTTAAGCAAAATAGATAAACGTTGGCCGCCAGGTTAATGAGACCAGTATAATAAAAAGAACCTGG
>JAFGQK010000327.1 GCA_016935735.1 Spirochaetales bacterium
ACCAGGTCAAATAAACCGCTATATTCACTAAGCACCTGAATAGTTCATTTATTGGGTTGTGGGCGAAGCCAACGTTATGTATATATACCGGCAAAGAAATAATTCAAAACCACCTCTTCAGCTATTGCTATTTATTTCATCAATTAAGGGGTAAAACCTTATCCTTTCGTAAAGAGTATATTTTTCATGAACAAATGCCTTTATTATTTACAAGCATACAAATACCTGTTGATGTTATACTGCAGTGGAATAAATATAAAGAACAAAAAGAATATTCTATTTCATGGGAGCAGAATATTGATATTTATAAGAATAAAGAAACACTTTTCATCCTTTTTAAGTTTTATTTCTCACAATATAGCAATAACAATTACAATAAATTTGATGTGGATAATGTCAAAATTCAGAGTTATGCAAATTACCGGGTTGCAGATG
Organism: Spirochaetales bacterium; assembly: GCA_016935735.1. Lineage (GTDB taxonomy): Bacteria > Spirochaetota > Spirochaetia > SZUA-6 > JAFGRV01 > JAFGRV01. Next base: position 436 of record JAFGQK010000327.1, read on the forward strand.
ACCTTACAACCATTAAATTTCTGACGTATAGAAGAGAGTTGTCTTACGGTGTATTTAATCATAGATTCAGTATAAAAATAATAAAATTAGAGGAGTAATCATTTTACACCTTTTTTTAGAATAGAACTATAGAAAGTATGAAAAAGTATACAATTCTTAAAAAAAGTTATACTTTTGTATACACAGTGTATACAAAAGTATAATAGATTGTGCCAGCATGCTGGCACGATGTCTGGGTAGAAATCATAAGTTTATCAACAAAAAAAGATCATGAATTTATATCATACCTCTTATTACCCGGGGTATATAAGTCCGAAAAGAAGCGCATAGAGGATGAGGACGATAACATAACACACAAGAAAAATGGGGCGCAGCACCGATGCAAGGGCCATAAGGGGGGTGATTCTCGTTGCAGGACCGACAAAAAGAAACGCCAGGGCAGATGCTTTACTCATCCCCTGGTGAAGCAGGGAACGGATAAACGGTATTGTCCCGCCGCCGCAGGCGTAAAGAGGGACACTTAATGCAGACGCAATGAAAAGCGAAAGGAACTGACCGGGTTTAAAAAGAGTAACGATGTATTGTGCAGGTACGAAATGTTCTACTGCCGCACCCAGGATTATTCCAATAAGAAAATAAAACCCGACGTACTGTATATTGTTCCAGAAATCTTTAAAAAAACCCTTTACGCCGGGATGGGGGTGTTTCTTTTTTATCAAATTCCCGTCTTTACCCTGCCCCGGGGATAGTTCCTTTTTCAGGATCAATGCCCTCGGAATGAATAAGAGAATAAGCCCGAGGAAGATACCGAACAGAAACACGGATGCAAGCCGTGCAATGGCTATTTCCGCACCAAGCCCACCCCAGGTAAGAATAAAAAGCTGTGGATTCATTAAAGATGAAACAGCAAGAAATGTGATAAGTACTGCAGGAGCCACCCCTTCTGCCAGGAGTTGTATGACGATGGGAACCGTTCCATAAGTGCACAGGGGAGAAAGAATGCCGAGGATTGTTGCAGCGGGAATAGCGATAAAGGAAGGGATGTTGTTAATCCCGGAAACGAGCTTTTCCCATTTATACCGTTTTAGTATTTCACTTATGAGGATCCCTGCAATAAGATACGGGCTTAACTCGAGTAATGTTCTGCCGGAGGTGAGAAAGACGATATAAAAACTGTGCACAATTCTTCGTATGGTCATGCGGATTTATTATATACGGTTTTGGTACGCCTGGAAATCAGAAAAAGCCTTATTCCATTAACAGAAGAGATGCAAAGACATCAGCATCGATCCAGCCCCTGTTTTTATCCGTACCTTTTATGGGTAATGATCCGATAAAGCTTTCCCTGTCATCCGAGGTATCATTATCACAGTATGCAAGGGCAAAACCGATTTTCTTCCCTTCCCCAAGGGCTACCGGTGTATTGTCCCTGTCCGGGTTAAAAGAATCATCATAGAGTGTAAGTGCGATTTCCCAGGTTGATGTTGTGCCCTTATCAACCCGTGCAACCTCCATATGGTCATTTAAAAGCCTCGATTTTTTATCCGTATGCAAATCGACGATATCATAGCTTAAGGAAACATGATAGGCAAAAGCATTATAATTATACGTATGTTCCCCGCCGGAAGCATCCTCGTCAATAAATACTTCAAGGCAGTCGTCTTTATAAAAATCGATGAGCGGGTCAGGATGTATATCCCGGAGGATATCATCGGTGATGTGTACCAGGATATAGAGCTTTTTTTCAGACCAGCTCAAGGCAAACCTTCCGGTAAAATCATCCGATTCAGGTTTTTCCCCCAGCCAGAGTTCATCAATGGGAAACCAGACGGCGTTTTCCCAGCACGGGTCCCCGGCTTCACCGTCGATTACCGGGGCTGATGCGGCTTTCTTTGCAATACAGGTGTCCCCGGAAAAGAATGGTAAATTGATTGTTTTCCTCGTGACATTCAGATACATGTCATATGCTTCCACGGTAAGTTCACCGGCTTGCTTAAACGAATCATCGACCTTAATTGATATATGTGAATAGCCCGAATGGATAAGACCGTCCAGGGGTATTCCCCCGAGGTTGAATTTAACAAAATGAAGATCATTATCATTCATTTCAAGACTCACCCGTAATGTATTGTTGTCCAGCTCTGCCGCTTTTATGGTGACCGCGGGTGCTTCCTTGTCTTTTATCTTCCTTCCCTTGCATATTTTGTTTACCACATTACTGTTAAACTCTTTTCTCACACTATCCACACTTTTCCCGACAACATCAATATATGCTGTATCGAGATTTCCCACCCCGTCTTTATTCAAAAACGTAAGATAGGGGACAGAGCGGGGGTCCCACCCCATGAGGAGGGATTCTATTGTATCCACCGCCACCCCATCCCTGCCCGCGATAATAAGACACATATTCATCTGATCCTTTTTTATGTCATCTGTCCCGCTTATTGCCAGGGAAGGGGTCGGACCATTCTGGATACCCTGGAGCCCGTCCATTACCACAAAATCCGCGGGACGGGCCATATAGTAATCATGAAGCCAGTAATGAAGGGAGATGGATTCGTGATTGACCATCCCGTTCCTGCCCGGTGAGTATTGAGAGTTTCCGTAGATATTCCCCGGGCTTGCACCAATGGAAAGGTTCTTTATGGCCCCTGTTATGATTGCATGCCAGTGGGTCTTTAAACAGGGGAGGGTTATCAGCACATCCGCCTCATAATATTTTTTATTAAAGTAGTAGGTATGGGGAAGAAGCGCCCCGGGTAATTCCACTGCAACAAGCCCGGGAGAGCCGGTGTCTTTGTAGCCGCCGCTGTCCTTTTCTATCGCGATAAATTCATCAACACCGGGAATATCATTATGAGTGTATCGATGATGCAGAAAAGCCATTTCCGTCGGGACAGAAGACCCTTCCATGACATAGACCTTCCCGTTTGGATTTACTTCGCGTACAAGTTCCACCACCGCCCTGGTGATTCTGTAGTCCGTAGTCGTCCCATTCGCCTCCGGGTCAAGGGGTATCCCCTTCCACCCGGGTAATGTGAAATCCGCCATGGTAACAAGATTCGGTTTCAGGACAACGGTATCACCATCGGAAATGAGTCCTTCAAACCCGCCTGCCAGGGTTACTGCTTCCTTTACAAGGGCATGAATTTCCGGGTAGGTGATATCTTCCGCTTTTTCAACTGCAGACTGTACAATTGCAACCGTTGAAACCGGTAAAAATACCGGTAAAAAAGAGAATTCTCCCCCGGAAGTTGCACATTTGGATAAATTAAGGAACAAAGCAGTAATCATGCAAAGGAGGAAAATACCGGAGATAATATTTCTCGTTCTTATCTTTCTCACCCTTTAATTATAATAAAAAAAGACACTTTGAATAGAGGAAAAGCATTTTAAATTATGCAAGGTTTAACCAGCTCGATAACCTTCCCAAGTGTCCTGTAAAACAAATATATATAGCAATTATTAGAAAATGATACATTTTCAACGTTTTTCTCCTGTTACAAAGACTATTCCTAATAAGCAGAAAAGATTCGTTTACAAAAACCAAGCCGAATCTTATGGTGAGTTACTGTTTTCCTGTTTCTTCCCATCACAGTACTACAGAAGGGAAAAGGCAATACCTATTTTTCTACGTATCAGATTACGTCGTTCCTGTTGATTAATTGCTTTCTTAAAATTCCCCGGATTCCTGCCAGGATTTTCATGGTCCTTTGCCATTATTAAAAACCGGATATTTCCGTATTACCTTGATAGCATCATTGTAGGTTCTTTGCCCCTCCTCAACATTCGTTGAGGCACGATAGTAATTTATAAGGTACTGTTCAATACTCCCGTATTCGTAATCCCAGAACAGATAGCGGACGTGGAGAGTATCTCTTGCAAATAAAAATATTTCCTCCATGGTTAAATATCCATCTTTATGAACAGGCTCCTGCTCATCAACCCGGATATCATTCTTATGATGCCGGTAGGAATCACCCTGGGCAGAACAGAAAAGGGTGAGCCTGTCCCGGTATTTTCCATACATGGGGTAAGATACCTTGCTTAAATACCGGCGGTAAGGAAGAATATCAGGACCGCCCATAAAAATTCCCTGCTCTTCAATGACATCGGCTATGTGATACAGATATTCATTATTATCAGGCAGGAAATTCGAGTACCAGAACACATGACTCGCAGGCATTGCATCCTGGAGACCGGCAAGAATGGTGATTAATGCATCGCGGTATTTTTCCGGAGTATAACCAAATGTCCTATACCCTTCTTCCGTTATTCCCAGGGAAGACTCCTGTACTGCCATCCCTTCGAAATTCGGGTGTGAATCAAACCTTTCTCCAAGAGCCTTTCCCAATGCCGCAAATCGTTCAATAAAAAAAGGATGCCATCGAACAGGGCTGAATCCTCCCCAATCGGAAAACAATTCATATCCAGACAGATACGGCGGGAGTGCGCTCTTTTTAGAGAATGATTTATCCATTAGAAATACAACAAGCTGTTTACCCTGCTCCTTAAGGTATTCGAGATCACTTTCTATGAGTGAAAAATCATACCTGTCTTTTCCCGGTTCTATCATTCGCCAGAAATAACGCTTGTTCACTCCTTTTACTGCCGGATCATCCAGGTACTTGATCCGGGCAAGTTCATATGCCGGTCCAACAGCAACATAGTGTCCGGGATTAAATTTTATTACACCCCTGTTTCCTTCACTCTTGTTCGTAGAACAGGAATAAAATAATAAGATTGCAGCTGCAAGTATTATAAAACGTACATTTATTTTCATAATAACTCCTTCTTTTCCCCTGGATTTTGATGTAATGAAGTATAAACTGCTATTGTTGATTTTTTTTAACATAATTGTCACAACTTTGTAACAATGGCCGGAAATGTTGATAGAAAATAAGGTTGATACATTTAGATATATTGACTCTTATTTAAATATCCTGTACTTTCCGTCATGGTATATAGATTAAATATAATACTTCTGCTTTCCATTCTGCTGTCCAGTGTAAGCTGTATTCCCAGGAAATCACCTATCGTATTTGACACAATGGAATACGATTTTGGCACCATATCCCAGAACTTAAAGCTTCCTTTTGAATTTACGGTGACAAACAGAAATACTGCTCCTTTCCGATTTACCGGGTACCATGTTGAATGCGGGTGTACAGAGATTCAGATTCCCCAACATGATATAAAACCGGGACAATCAGAGGTCATTAAAGGGGTATTCAATTCAGGTAAATACACTGGTATGATCTCAAAAAAAATCAGTTTGCTCACAGATAATCAGCAACAGAGTACTATTACTTTAATGGTAAAAGCCGATGTTCAGGCTTATTATACGATCTCCGAAACCAATATTACTATCTTTGATATTAAAAATCAACCGGACATTATTAAACGGCAGGTAGAAGTTCACCCTTTAATCGAAGAAACACTGGAAATCACGGAAATCAAACCGGAAGTGGATTTTGTAAAAGCTTATCTGTCAAAACCGGAAAAAGATAAAGAGATTATTGATATCGAAGTCATAAAGAATAAGATCCCGCAATTTAATTACTATATGATTTCCGTAAAAATATCCATAACAATACACTGTAAAGGTATAATGAGGGAAAATATATACATTTATATTTACTCAGAAGAATAACAACTGGATACCAGCTTACATCGAGCTGATTTTACACATATTGATTTTCTTTATATCTATAGCCCAGACCATACACCGTCTCGATACCTTTGAAATCCGGATAGTATAAACAGATTTTTTTCCGTATCCGTGTGATGTGCATATCCACATTTCGATCGGAAATATAAAAATCTTCCGGATATGCTTTTTCCATTAATTTCTCCCTGGTAAATACAACCCCGGGATTACTGTATAAAGCGGTAAAAATACGAAACTCTGTTACAGTGAGATTCAACATATGATTATGTACATAAACCTCCCATCCGGCGTAATCAACAGAGAAGGGTGATTCACTTTTTTTATGAGAATGTATGGTATTTTCTTTTCTATACTGTTCCACCCGGCGCAAACAAACGGAAATACGGACTAACAATTCCTTTATGGAAAAAGGTTTTGTTAAATAATCATCCCCGCCTCTTTCAAGTGCTTCTATTTTCGAAAGCTCATCAATACGTGAGGAAAGGAATATTACGGGAATCGTATTATTCTGTTTTCTGAAAATAGAACAGAAAGTAATCCCGTCTATTTCCGGCATCATGATATCCAATATAATCAAATCCGGTAAATCATCTTTTATCTGTTCCAGTGCAATGGAACCGGAGTCATAAAAATGAACAGTATAGCCTTCTGATTCCAATGTGTAAGCCAGGGTCTGCTGTATGCTTTTTTCATCGTCGATTATAGCGATTGTGTATGTACGTTTCATCCATATTCCGCAAGAAAATATCAATAATGATAGCTCATAATAATTAAAGTGTCAATAATTCCTTTGCTTTGGGTGTGAACGATCGAACAGGTTTTTTAAAACCACTGGACACACTGAAATAAAAGACTAAAAATTTCTTATAGTTAAACTTTTCATTTACAGCAATAAATACAGGACTATCACCACCAAATAATTAGACCATATGAAGCCAGTAATAAAAGTTCCTTTAATTCCAGGTTTTCATGAACACACATTTTAAGGGTAATCATCGGTGTTGAATGTCCCAGGTAACGGGACACTGCTTTTATTATTACAGTCTCTGCAATTTTCAAAGTAGCGAATGAATGACGTAAGGTATGGGCTGAGATATTTTTTTTCAGGGCATACCAGCCGAGTTTCTTTTTCTATCCATTTATATAGGAACGGCTTTAAAATTTGCTCGTAGATGTCGCAAAAAGGGGTTTAGAATCGATTTTCCTTGTACCCCCTTACACTTCTTGTATAACCTCTTAAAGACAAAAACAAACTGTTCCCGGTTTCCTTTCCCGATAGTTTTGAGAGCAGGCCTTGATGAACTTGAAAATACTTTTTTTCTTAGCGACTGAATTTTCCAGATAAATTCAAATCCTTTTTTACATTTTGAGTAGGGATACCTTTCAGAATACATTTAGCTATAAAAAATTCCACAATATTAATATCCTTATTATTACTAATTTCATTAGCTAAAATATTTTTGTTAACTGTTTGGGGCTTTTTATCCTGTAAAATTTCTTTTAGCGTTTTATTGTATATATCAAACTCTGACGCAAATATTTTCAGATTATCAGAAAGATCCATAGTACATATATTTCCACATGGCCATTGAATATCTATAACATTATTTAATGCATTAAGATAATTCTCTATAGAATTTCCTTTACTCGTTAACCAGGAGAGATAAGCACTTATTTCAATATAGTCTCCAAGTGATATTTTTTTTAAATATTCATATTCAATCTCTGTAAAATATCTGTACCAACAAACATCTTTATAATCTTCTTTAAAGTTACGGAGTGTATGACTGGAAATTATAAATCCTATATATTTTTTTGCATCTCCCGTATCTATTTCTTCATAATAAGTATTGAATGTATTTCTGTCCCTATTTCTATCTAAACTAATAATTGTTTTTTGGCGTGTTGCAAAAATCTTTAAACATTCTTCCATAGTACAATCTTCAATTTCTTTAGCTATTTGGTTTCTGGCTCTAATCCAATCTAAATTTGTTTTACTATTTGATAAATATCTTGCGCTTTCATCACATATCCTGGAATAATTAGTATAAATTCCCTTTCCCTTCTCTCTTATATTCTCAGTTATATCATTTAGAGATTTTTCATCTTTTTCTATTCTTTTTCTCAATTTTTTATCAGCCGAATTTAATTTCTTAATCTTATTATTTTTAATCTTATTTTCCTTACTTTTTTTAGACTTATTATTCTTTATAGACTTATTACTCATTATCATACTCCTTTCTTTTCCTTTCTAAAAAAGATTGAAAATCATGTTTTAGGTCAAATATGAGACGATCTATAGTAGACTCTTTATTTTCAATTATTGTTTCTTTAATTGGTTGCAAATTAACTGTTTTCGAACCTGTTTCAAAACTAACATTTTTTGTTTTTACCCTTACCCCCTCTTTAATTACAGTAAAAATTTTATCAATAACGATTCCTATTCTTTTTCTAAATAATATACAAAGCAAAAATATTATACCTTGCCAGGAAAATAATAATTCAAATACTTTTAATAAATCACTCATCGATGGTAAAGTTAATGTAACTGGTATTATGTCGGGTAAAAATAATTCAAAGAATAAAAATAGCGGGACTGCGGATAATAGTAATAATTTAATGATATTTATAATAATGTCAAAAAAGATTTTATACCCAATAAATATTTTTGGAATTTTTATATTCTCTTTCTCTATTAACTCTTTACTGTTTAAAATTTCTGAATTTATAATTTCTAGAGGATAGATATATTGTGATAGTTCTTTAATATTAATTTTTTTTCTATTTGTTTTTGCAGTTATTTGAATTATTAAATCATCACCTTGTTTCTCTTTCTTAATAATTATCTGGTCAGGAATTGTGAATAAAAAAGCTGCTATAGCATATTTTATCCAGGTTGTTGTTTCCTCTTCTGTAAGTTCTTTTAACTTAATTATTACTTGAATATTAATTATTTGATTAGTTACTTTTAAATCCTTTAAAATGTTTTGTCGATGCTTAGAAATCCATGGTTTTTTCTTATATTTTCCTAAAACTTTTTCCCCATAATCTGCTCTAAAATGACAAATCGAACAAAGACATATAAGGCTTTTTTTAAGATTATATTTTGATTTATTCCAGGGGACTATATACGCTTCTTGAAATGTAATAGGAATTCCACATACAGCACACCGATGACCACTTTCTATCATTATCTCTCTTTTTGTTTTTATCTCTCTTTTTATTTTTGGTGAAATTGCAGAATTTCCTTCATTCATTCAAGTTTTCTCCAAAAAATGTTGATATAAATGGATATTCATATTATATTATATAGAGAAGGATTTATATATCAAGAGAAAAAGTGAGGTAAAATAGTTATATCTCTTGACAATTAATTTGAAGTGTGCTAATATAGTGGGAAGCGAGGTATAGCTAACTATGGAAGAAGAAAAAAATACAAATACATCTCTTATTGAAATTGTTAATTATTTAAAAGAGATTGATGAATTATTGAAAAAAACAGATGAAGAAGAAAAAGTTATTCCTTATATCGTTAAAGCTGAAATAGATAAAATAATAGAAAAAGAAAAATTTAGTAATAATGATCCTGATATTCTTGAATATGAAGAAAATTTAATTAAAAAATATCAAGATTTATTACAAAAACGACGGGAAAAGCTTGAGAATGCAAAAAAACAGTTAAATATATTTGCTTCCACTTTTACAAAACCAACATCGTTAAGTTAAGGTTATTCATCCAAAAGTTCCTTTAATTCCGGGTTTTCATGAATATACATTTCCGGGGATTCTCTCTAAAAAATCTTTTCATATGCGTATGATAACATTTTTACCTATCGCTTTATCGCCTGATTCTGTATTTCTTAATGACCTGCGCAACCCTCTGTTTTTCCACACCAATAATGTAAGGAATAATGTTCTGGGGAATATCCTTTCTATCTGTATAGGCGTAAAGCAGTTTGATAAACTCATATGTTGCTTTATCAGACAGATCGATCATATCTATTATCTGTTCCGCTTTTTTATTTCCTCCTGCTTCGTCTGTATCCATTAATAATGTATAGAGATTGCTGATTATTTGTTTTGATATCTGGAGTTTACTGGTATAGTAGTCCCCGCAGACAAGAACCTCGAAGGGTATGTTGAAATGTTTTAACAGCTTTAAAATAATAGTAAGCTTGAGGTTTTTAACAGTACCATTTTCTATCCGGCCGAGGGTCGATACGGGAATTCCTGTTGACCCGGCCAGATCCTCGATCGATACATTATATAAAGCCCTTAATTGTTGTAATCTTTTGCCTATCCTTATTTTCATATAGTCCTCTCGTTTTATTACATAATTTTATTACATAGTGATCACTAATAGTAAGTGTAGTAGAAATACTTAACATTTGTCAAGTAAATTATCGGAATATTATACGAAATTCATATAATTTTCTTTTCCCGGTGAAAAATACCTGTATCCGCAAATCCTGACAGGTACACCGGACTGTCTTAAAAGTCCTCTTTATCAGAATTGAACCATATATAGCGGTGTTTATGAGTATTTTATGGTTAAAACACCACTATTTTGATGTGCGCCCGGAAAAATGGGTGGGAATTTCCAATCAGGTAGTACCTCTTGACAAATTTTTATTTTCATGAAGGTTTTTTTAATAGTTCACTTACTTCTTAAAAA
>JAFGQK010000328.1 GCA_016935735.1 Spirochaetales bacterium
ATTATCTTGCCCATGAATAGTAAGGATAACAAAGAAAAAGACCCACTAACTCATGCTATTATTGGGGCAGCTATGGAAGTTCATAGAGAAATGGGTCCGGGATTTTTAGAAGCAGTATATCATGAATGTTTAGAGATTGAATTTCAAATTAGAAAAATTCCCTCTATTTCTAAACCAGGATGAGATTTCACAGATTGAGATATAGTCCAATCTGAGAAATCGGTGTAATTTATGGTTTCATCTCTTTATTGTGGAAAATCGAAATTCCTGGACAATTAATTATTATATTAACGAGCGGTTACGATTTGTTGGGCGCGGTAAAATGGCATTAAGCAATTGCCACCAGGTAAAATCTATGTTTAATTAAATCAATATAGTTGTTTTTCGTAATTATTTCATTAAGTACCTTTATTCTTTCAAAATACTTTTCAATTCCAAAATCATGGATTTGCCACGGAATACATTTTAAATAATACATAATGGCACCAATATCATAAAACCTATATTTTCCGATATTTTCATCTGAATCAATAATCTTCATACCACTTCTATTAAAGGATATAATATTCCCTGCTAAACACCAATTTTCACTATTTGTTGAAGCTCCAAGCGATATGTTTAAATCAATTGCATTAAGACATCCAACTTGTTGCGTTATAAAAACGCCTTCTTTTTTAAGTATTCTTTTAATCTCGGCAATATTAAAAGATCCATGACGATTTATGATTATATCAAAAAAATCATTATCAAATGGATATTCTCCATCTCCTTTTGCATATTTAACTATAACATTTTTTTCTTTCAAGCGATTCGCGGCAATTGTCACATTATGTTCATATCCTTCTGTTGCATAAGAAACTTTAGGCAGATCATCCAGAGATGATAGAAATTCCCCCCCTCCTGTATCAATGTCCAATAAAGCTTTCTTTCCACAAATATGCTTTTTTACCATTTCAAAGTAGTTCCATGGAACAAATGATTCGTGCATTCTTCCTTTTAAATAGTTAAAATCCCATCCATAAAAAAGTGCATTATATTCTTTTTTTAAATAATTCAATAATTCACTATCATTCATATTATTATTATACTTTCTTGACAACACCTGCAAAATCATACTATCATCTGTCTGAAAAAAACAAAAGACGAATTATACGTTTTCCTGTTATCACCATAACAATGACGGGAGGAAAAGAATGAAAAACAGAGTCAAAACAACTTGTCTTTTTTTATTTTTTTTGTTGTTCATGTTCTTTATAAACGGTCAGGTAGTTTTTACACAAATCCTGGTGGATTTCTCCGGTTATGATACGTCCTGTGAAATCGCCATTCAGCAGCAGAATACCCTGCTCGATGCAGAGTGGAATACAACTACCGGGGAAAAATGCAAAGTACGCATTAATCTGAATCAGGGGAATCCCCTCTTTCAATCAATCATGATGGCCCCCAATCCAGGTTCTTCTTTCGAGGTAATTGCACAGGATATGCATCCCCGTTTTGATGTGACTATTGGCACCCAGGTAAGAGACCTCTGGCCTTATATCTTTTTCGATTGTGTGGATACCCGGCCATATACCAGGTATACTGCGGAACTGGATATAAAAACAGTAAAAGTGCAAAGCGAGGGGAAACGGGCGAAAATTATCATTTCCGTAATTAATGCAGGGTCGTTTACCGGCGATCTTGTTATTACCCTGTACAGCGGGAGCCCCCTGCTTCATGTGGAAGCAGTAATGGCGACCGGTGAACCCTGGGTTGCCTATATCTATAATGCCCTGTTAAGCGGGAATTTCCAGACGGTTTGCTTTCAGAATACTTCCGGTGAGTTGATACGCATGACACCGCCCACTGTATTAACAGCGCAAAAGGTACGATACAGGACAATTATTGCATCATTTTCCCGGGGGAATATTGCCGTATTTCCTTCCCCGCATGCATATATCTTCCCGGTTGATTTCAGCGATAACCAGGGATTCGTCCAGGCAGGCGGGGGCGTCTTTGGCACACGGCAACCCCCTTCCGGGGATGACCGGTACCGGCCATGGATAAAAACCGAACCGGGAAAACGCCAGCATATGGGGGTGTTTGTGCTTTTTAGCAGGGCAAATGCAGAACAGACACTTGAACAGGTAAAACAGTATACCAATGCAGATACATTCAAAGAAATACCGGGTTATATCGCAATGACTCATCACTATCACCCGGAAATAACTTTGAGTTACATGGATGGCTATTCAACCGGACCCGATTTTGTAAACGGGATGAAAGCCATGAAGGTGAAAATCGCCCAGCCCCTGGAGTTTCATGCCGGTGGTTCCCTGAATGACACCGGGACATACAGGCTTGACGAGATGAAACTCATGTTTGAATTGTGCGAACACTACTCGGACAGCGATTTTACCCTTATCCCGGGGGAAGAACCGAATGTCCACCTTGGCGATACCCACTGGGCATATATGTTTCCCGGAAGGGTATTTTACACCCAGCAGCGGGAATCCGCACAGCCCTTTGTTGAAACCATTCAACCCTATGGTACCGTGTATCATCTCGGGAGTGAGGATGATGTGTATGCAATGCTTAAACAGGAGAACGGCGTCGGACTCACCTCACATCCCCGGATAAAATCTTCCCGGTATGCACCGGATAATATGGTGCACAGGGATATCATAAAAGACGATGATACCTGGTTCGGTGCGGACTGGAAAGCCATGCCCCTTGATCTCTCCGAACCCAGGCTGGGGAGCCGTTCATTCGGTGTTCTGGATGATTTCTGCCAGAGGGGGTATAAAAAGAAGATTATCGGCGAGGTTGATACGTTTGAACTCCACCCGGACCATGAGATGTATGCACATATGAATATCAACTATCTTAAACTTTCCTCACTGCCCCCTGCCCGGGACTGGTCCCCTGCCTTTCATGCGATTAAAAACGGGGATTTCTATACCTCTACCGGGGAAGTAGTGATGTATTCTTATTCCATGAATACCACTACAGTACAGGTTGATCTTGAATGGACATTCCCCCTTTCTTTTGCAGAAATTATCTCCGGGGATGGAAATGTGATAAAGCGAAAGACTATCTCCCTTGCCGGGACCAGGGAGTTCGGCAGGCAGAATTTTACCTGGAATTACAATCATCCAACTGCACATTGGGTCCGCTTCGAGGTCTGGGATATCGCACGAAATGGTGTATTTACCCAGACACAATGGGTAAGAACCCCGGTAAGGCTGGGGGATGTGGTGAAAAGCTTTACCCTCATCAATGCCGATACTGATTTCCCGGTACCCGGGTATGATCCGCTCCCGGATAATGCACACATCAATCTTGCAGCATTGCCCACAAGAAACCTGAATATACGGGCCAACACCAACCCCTGGCTCGTGGGGAGTGTCCGGTTCGGGTATGATGACAATAGTAATTATCACGTAGAAAACGGCTGGCCATATTCATGTGCAGATGATGCAGATCATAATTATTATGCCTGGACACCTGTTGCCGGTACCCATACTATTACCGCTACCCCTTATACTGATTATGGGGCAGAAGGAACCGCAGGAAGGTCCCTCTCCCTCACCTTTACGGTGATTGATGTTCTTAAAGGTGATGTAAACGGGGATTCCCTGGTTGATATTGTGGATGCCCTGCTTGTGGCACAATACTATGTGGGATTGGATCCTTCGAACTTTAATCCTGATGCTGCCGATGTGACAGGAGACGGTACGATTGATATTGTCGATGCACTCAGAATAGCGCAGTGTTATGTGGGGCTGGTTTCCTGTTCATTCTGAAAGCAAATACTTCCCTGCTGTTCATATGGTGATTATTACTTACATAGTAGGTAATAATCCCGCTGTGTACAATCCAGGCATAAGGCTGGTTGTTATGTGAATATTTGGTTGCAACCCAGGTAGGGCCGCTTACTCCGCGGTAATTAAAGCGGCCCTGGTTGTCATCCCGTTGATTGATTACATTTGTACTATGATCAAACAGAAAAACATAAGAAAATAAAATTAGCCATTCATCATCATCTTTGGCAAAACTCCGACAACAACCCCACATAGAACTGTGCAATCAACAGTGCATCGATGATATCGATAGCCCCATCGCAGCTGACATCCGCCTGGGCGGGATAAAAGTTTCCGGGTTGCAGGCCTACGTAATGCTGGGCAACGAGTAATGCATCGATGATATCGATAGTATTGTCATGGTTCACATCCCCCAGCTGGAATTCCCCCGGGGTTGGGGTGGGCCCGGTTGCCGGAATGACAAAGGTATTGAACGATCGTGCTGCTATGGAAGGCTTGATCATTTCAGATCCGTTTTTAATGGTAACTGTCTTTGACTGGTCACTCCTGTTTGCAATAATAACAACAATATCCCCATCCGGATTCTTGAATGCAATCCGATCTTCGAAGCTTCCTCCCGAATTGATGCGGTATGCCCCTGTTTCTACGAAATAGCTGAAATGTTTGTACAGGTGGAATTCCGGGTTATACGTCACGGCACGGGTATTTTTGTTTATAGAGATCATGGAACACTGGGCCCAGTCCCAGCTGCTTAAACCGGTCTCATCCAGCACCGGGTTCCATGCCATGTATGAATTGGCCCGGTGGTCAAAATAGTGCTTCATCAAACCAAAGGTTTTTTCTGCATATGGCCAGTCATTCTCATGGTTCCCGCATTCATTTTCCGTTTGCATCAGTTTCATGGAAGGGTAGGTGTCATGTGTCCATTGTATTGCATTTTTGCCCCCATACTGATACCCGACACCGGAGACATATGAAGAAGCCGTAGTATCTTTTAAAACCGTATCTGCATATGAATTGGTGGTGCCTGAATCGGGAATCGTACCAATCCAGATTTCACAGTCCGGGTTATCCTGCTTAAAACGGGGGCCAAGGTAATCCCTTATAAAATCCCTGAACTCTGCTGCATTCCATAAGCAGGAAGGATATTTTGTACTGTAAATCGGTTCGTTTTGAACGTGTATTGCGTAAACATCAATTCCCTGGTTCCGGTAGGTCTGTACATATTTTGAAAAATATAGAGCATACGCATCCAGGGTTTGTGCATTCCATGTCAGTCTTCCCCCATTATAGACGCCGTTGGTTTTCATCCAGGCAGGAGGAGTCCAGGGCGATCCCCATATTTTTAAATTCAGCTGAATGGCCATTGCCGCTTTTATATAAGGGATCAAACAGCCCAGGTCACGGTCTATGGTGAAATCGGACATATCATAGTCACCGGAACTGTCATTTAATGAGTAATAATCACGTGCAAAATCATTTGCACCAATGGGCATCCTGCAAAGATTGAATTTACATCCTGTGACAGGATCAAATAATTCCCTTAATACGGTTTCACGGTCTGCCTGGCTCAATACCAAAAGTGCAGTCCATCCAAGTTCATTAAAACATCCCCCCCATCCGTCAATAACCTGGTACGTTATTTCGGAATTTACCTCAACAAGATTGGCGGTTGTATTATCATATGGAGTGAATGCCTGGTCCGGCTGCTGTACCCAGCGGCTTGAATTGGTCGAACTTGTCCAGGATGCTGATCCGGCCCATACAGGACAAATGTACGAAAAGCAGAGTACAATACAGAAAAACCCTGAATAAATACGTCGTTTCATTTTTTCTCTCCTTACATTATTTATTTGTAAAATTATTAGCCTTGTAAAAGACCGATATTCTTTTTTCTTACGATAAACTTGATGAACTCGAACCATATAATCGTTGCAATCCCGGCTCCAAGTGAAATAAGTATATCCGGTATATGCATAAACCTGAAATGAAAAAGCGTTCGCAGGAAAGGAACATAAATAACCAGCAACAGAAATCCGGTAGCTCCAAGAACGACCCAGGGAAGGGCCCTATTCTTTACTTTAAGCATGGAAAATAAACCTTTCCGCCAGGATCTGTTGGTAAGGATAAGGCAGAGATTGGAAACGATTAATGTAATAAAAGTTATTGTATGAGCTTCTTCTATCCCGGCATGAGAATTACCGAATTTCCAGATGGCAATCAAATACACCAGGACAATAACACCCAGGGAAAATAACCCCTGGAGAAAGCTGATAAGAAGCATCCGCTTACCGAATAACGGTGAGTTGGGGGGGCGTGGCGGGCGCTGCATCACATCCGGCTCTTCTTCTTCTGCCTCAAAAACAATTGTACAGGCAGGATCAATAATCAATTCAAGGAACACAATATGAACAGGGTAAAGAATAATTGGCCAGCCCATGAATACCGGGAGCAGTGAAATTCCTGCAATAGGGATATGGACACTGATAATATACGCCATGGCTTTTTTAAGATTGTCAAAGATCCGGCGGCCCATTTTTACTGCTTCTACAATAAAAGTGAAATCATCTTTTAATAGAACAATCCCGGCAGATTCGCGGGCAACATCTGTACCCCGTTCACCCATGGCTACCCCGATGTGGGCAGATTTTAAAGCCGGTGCATCATTCACCCCGTCTCCCGTCATACCTACAATTTCCCCGGCAGCTTTTAATGCATCAACTAAAAGAAGCTTCTGCTCGGGTATAATCCTTGCAAATATATTAACCGTTTTTATCTTTTCCTCAAGCTCCTGTTTATTCATTCTTTCAAGCTCATGACCGGTAATGACAGCCTCTGTATTTTTCAGTCCTATTTTACATGCAATATTCCGGGCTGTTCCCGAATAATCTCCTGTTATCATGATAACCCGGATTCCTGCTTTATAACATTCCTCAATCGCCCTGGGAACGGTTTCCCTTATCGGATCTGCAAGACCGATAAGGCCGATAAAAACAAAATCAAAATCATGCTGAGTGCCTGGCAGCATGTCTTTTTCTGAAATCGCTTTTGCAACTCCCAGGACACGGAGTCCTTCAGATGCCATTTTTTCTGCTTTTATACTTATTTCTTTTCTTCTGGACTCAGATAGGTGGCAGAGATCGAAGATGGCTTCCGGCGCTCCTTTGGCTGCAATAATAAAACCTTTTCCATGACCGGATTGCCATACATGAGAAAAAGCGAGAATTTCCGGGGATAATGGATATTCCTTTATAAGGTTCCAGTTTTCATGGAGATGTTCCGTATTATTCAGTGTCTTATAACCAAGTGCGTTCAGTGCTTTTTCCATTGGATCAAAAGGATCCTGTTTACTCGCAAGAATTCCATATTCCACAAGCTTATGGAATTCTTCAGGCAGGGTATTCCTTTTTTCTGAAACATGGTAAAAATTATTATTAACAAAAAGACTCTGGATCGCCATTCGATTCTGTGTAAGGGTGCCGGTCTTGTCAACACAGAGGATGGTAGCCGTTCCGAGAATTTCCACTGCCTGTATCCGGCGGGCCAGCACATTTTTTTTTGATAGACGCCAGGCACCGAGGGCTAAAAATATGGTGAGGACCACTGGAAATTCTTCCGGGAGCATGGCCATGGCCAGTGTAATCCCGGAAAGAATCCCTTCCAGCCAGTTCCCCCTGGTAATACCGTAAACAGTAATGATCATTGAACAGAGGATAATTGCAATAATAAAAACCATTCTTACAATTTTCCCTGTTTCTTTTTGCAACAGGGTGGGTTCTTCCTTTATTTTTAATAGAGCACGCCCGATTTTCCCCATTTCGGTATGAATTCCTGTGGCTGTTACCTTTGCTATTCCCTGACCCTGTACAACAAGACTCCCGGAAAAAAGCGCTGGAAGATCATCACCGCCAGGTCTTATTGATGTTCCTTTTTCCGGGGATTTTATCTCTATAGCTCCGGCTGGAAGTTTCCTTACAGGAACAGATTCCCCTGTAAGCAGGGATTCATCCACACTCAGATTCAATCCCCAGAGAAGAATCGCATCTGCCGGTACCCTGTCTCCTTCTTTTATAATAATGATATCATCCCGGACGACATCTCTTCCGGCAATTCTTATTTGTTTCCCATTTCTGATTACAAGAGCCCGTGGACTGGACAGGTCTTTTAAAGCATCAAGGGCTTTCTCTGTTTTGTTTTCCTGATAAATAGTGATTCCCATAATAACAAAAACGAATCCGATAAGCATAAGTGCTTCCTGAAGGTCCCCGAGAATCAGGTATATTGTTCCGCATGCTACCAGAAGTAAAAACATCGGTTCTTTGAGTACTCCCAGGATGATCCCGAATATTCCGCGTTTCTTTGACCGGGGAAGTTCATTATACCCTTCCTGCTTTATTCTTTGTGCGACCTCTTTATCAGAAAGCCCGCATAACGATTTGATTTCAGATTCGGATAATTGCATATGATCTCCATGGTTTTTTATTTTTCCAGAACATTTACTCTACTCCCGGAAAAATAATAGCATAACTATCCATATTTTACAATATGATTTCTCTTATCATGGGTAAAGCCCTGTCAATTGACAGATTCTGCAATTCTGCTGCCCTTTTGTAATGGTCTTTACAGAACCAGGCTGCATAAGGCGGATGTCCTATTGCACCTGTTTCTTTCATTCTTTTATCCCAGTCAATATCTGATTGCCTTTTTCTGAAATAAATCAGTCCGCAGTCATCCCCTGTTAACTCAAAACGCTTATGACAGATAGCACAAATCGGCGGTTTCATCCTGTTCGTCTCCTTTCATTCTAAATAAGATTTTTCTTTTTTGCTTCGTTGAATATATGATTATTCCAGAAATTATTAAAAAGATATTTTTTCCTGTCAGACGGGTTTTCGATCCGGCTTGCCCTTTCCTGGAGTTGTTTTAAAGCTTTATTTAAGATAGTAAGATAATCATCAACCTCATCCTCACCGCATTTCGAAAGTAATTGAGAGTAAAGAAAATAATAAAAACTAAAATAAGGATCATTTTTCGCATCTTTTTCTGTTCTGATGATTTGATAGAATTCCACGATTCCTTCTTTCAGACCGTGACAGAGACTCAGGAGATAGGCCCTGAATACCTTTACTATCCGGTTTAAAATGGTTCCCTTTATACTGGCTTTTGAATATTTTTCCTCTACAAGCGAAATACCGTCTATCCATTCCTCTCTTTCATCCGGTAACGAGCTGTATGTTGATGGTATTTCCATGCCTTTTTCAATAAAATTAAATGCTTTATTGTATTGTCTTAAGAAAAAATAGGCTTCTGCCAGAAAATAAAATATTTCCCTATTCGGTTTTACTTTATTCAATGTTTTCAAGCCATCTTTTATCATGCCCGAGTATATGTATGATCTTCCGAGCCATGCATAAAATACCTGACGGGCTTCTTTTATTGAATAAACAGATATAATGGAAAGCCCTTCTATAAACTTCTCCTGGGCGTCGCTGTAAAGACCAAGATCAAAATAAATCCTCCCGGCAAGAAAAATAGAGGTGAGTTCCCAGTTTCTTATTCCTGTTTCCATGGATATTGTCTGAGCATTTAACGATGAATCAAGAGATTTTGTTAAATTCCCCTCCAGGTAATAACATATGCCGGTAAGTAAAAGAATCCGGATTTTATTACAGGGATACATATCGTCCTCGGAGAATAAATGACATGAAAGATTCAAATAATCATAAGCATCACCGATTTTCTGGTCTGCAAGCATAATGGCCCCGAGTTCTATATATGCATAGGCTTTTTTTTCTAAAAGTCCCAGATCCTGAAAATCGAGTAAAGCTTTTTTCGTAAGGCTCACTGCTTCGTCAATATCTTCTTTGATATTAAAATAGCTTGCCATGTGAAGAAATAAATCCCCCCTGTAGGAGCTTGCCCGGTCAAGATACGGATTTTCCTCATTAATCAGGTTTATTATTATCTCTGCCTGCTCATGATTTCCTTCAAGCAGTGACAGACGTAATTGACCGGCCAGAATGATCATCCTTAGCTGTTTCCTTTCTTCTTCATCCAGCTTATGTTTAATAACAGGATTCTTGAGTGAAAGAAAGGGTTTTACTTCATTTATATCCCACTCATCTATCTTTCTTTTTATAAGTAAATGAAGTATTTCCAGTGCCGGTGATATTTTTTTGTGAGTCATGAAAAGTGAGAAAAGAAGAACATATCTGCTCAATCTTTTTTCTTTCCACAATTCCTGGATATAATTTAAATATACTTCGCATAAATATTCAGTTCTACTCTGTAATAAATCTTCGATTTGTTTTTTTAGACCTGTATAATACGGGGTTGTATAATCTCCTGTTGATATCAACCCATAGTGAAATAAAATTAAAAGCACTGATTCTGCAATATCGCGCGGGTAGGAATTCGATTCCAGAAAAGAATATAACCCCTCTGTTGTAAGCATCCCGGCAGACAGGTAGATATAATAGAGTATATCAATTTCATTCTGTCTTAATGTTTTTAATAAAAAAATAAGTATTTTCGACTGGTTATCCGGGGGAATATCTTCCTTTTTTTCAGGATTCCATACATAACTGTTTTTTATTTTTTTTATAATTCCACCGGGAATACAATATGCAAGATAACTTTTTATCGGGAGAATCTGGGCTTTTGAATACTCAAGGAGATTTCGAAGTATTTTTTTTGTCAGTTTTATTCCCGGATAATAGGCATGAATAAGTTTCCTCGTTTCTCTCTGGTTTACCGGTTTTATTTCTATTTCTTTTGCCGGAAATCTTTGCAGGATTTCCGGGATCTGGCCGCTTTGTGAGATAAAGAGGGGAATAAAAGTCGGATTCTTAAGAAAATCCCCCAATAGTATCTGCAATCCTTTATATGTTGTGTCTGCATATGCATCGATGTCATCGCAGATAAAAAAAGCAGGCATAAGTCTATTTGTCATCATCCTTAAAAAAGCAGAAAGATAGATATTATATCCGATGAGAAAGTCCTCAAAAAAATGATCCGGGCATTCTCCCGCTTCTTCACCGGATTTAAGGCAGGAAAGAAGTTTTCCATGAAAAGACCAGATAGGATTCTCGTATTGTAAAAGGTATTCCGGTATTTTTCTTAAAAAACCCGGGTGAATACTGTTCAGAAAAGGATGTACAAAAGAACGCCTTTTAAAAAAGGTATACATTCTTGGTGTGTATTCATAGTCTTCTTTAAGAATCGATTTGACAATATGAGATACAATTGTCGTTTTACCAATACCATTTTCACCATGGATAAGGATGATTTTATTATTTTCCAGTCCATTCATTATCGGGGTTATTTCATCAAATAGTTGATTATAACTGCTTTGACGCAGCCAGAAATCCTTAAGGAAAATAGAGTGCTTATTATATTGATCTTCTTTTTTCTCTACTTTATAAAAATTACCTTTTTTCTCGAATATCAGGTATTTTGAGAAATAATCGTATTCATTTTTTGTTATCCATACGTATTCCTCTTCATCCAATAAGAAAAGATTATTCTTTTGTTGAGCTAATGCGTTTAATGGATTCGTTTCGGCAAGAATAGAAATGAGTATATTGAATCCATGAAGATTTTTTTTATTCTTCATGAGGACGTTATGTATCTCAAAAGCAGTATCTGCGATTCTTCCCGGATCACATTTTTCCTTTTTCCCTTTGGAAAAAAGAAATAGTCCCTCTTTTGATTTATCGTTAAAAAAAAGACACTTTTTGTCATGTGAAATAGAAGTAAATATATCCTGTATGTTATGTATCAAATCTGGATTTATCTTTTCTAATTGGGAAAAGTTATAAATTTGCACAAGTATATATAACATATCTTATTTATACACCTTTAAAGTTGAATTGGAAATACAGAAAAACCATTTTCTTTTTGCCGTATTTTTCGTGAATTCAGACAATATAAGCCTCCAGCTACTTGACTATAGGAATATGTAAATGATACACTTTATTATAAAAAGCATAATGCCGAAAAGTACATTGAAGTATACTGACAATAAGAATTGCCCGATCTTCAATAATTCTTTTGTATTAAGTGAGTATACTTCATAAAGATCGGGGCAGTATCTTTTGAATAAAATAGGTTTGCCACTCTGTATCCAGGATTTTAATTACAGGGTGGCAAACCAATTTTAATAATAATGAGGTTGTCCGGCAACCACAACAGGGCTTTTCCGGCTACATTTTATATTTTGTAGTCTGGAAGGAAATGCCTCCTTGGTAAAGCAACACGCGAGGGTTCAACCTTGAACACCAATTGTTGTTTTCATATGGTGCTTTGCAGGGTAAAACTATTGCTGCTTTATATGCTATTTTGCTTAAAATCTTGTTAAAATAACAAGATTTTAAGCAAAATAGATAAACGTTGGCCGCCAGGTTAATGAGACCAGTATAATAAAAAGAA
>JAFGQK010000329.1 GCA_016935735.1 Spirochaetales bacterium
GAAAAGAAAAATTGGCCCGATGTGTATCTGCTTATTCCAGCATGTTAGGAATAGGCTGATTTCTACTTCAATTTAGTTTAAGCTTACGAAAAATCTTTATTTCTTCATATTCAAAAAGAAAAGTGTTTCAATCCTTCTTCTTATGGAAGCATCATTAAAAGAAAAAAAATGTGTAAAAATAGATTACTAAAAAAAAGTTTCAATCCTTCTTCTTATGGAAGCATCATTAAAAGACGAATACAATACCTGTATTGTACCGACTTCTATAAGTTTCAATCCTTCTTCTTATGGAAGCATCATTAAAAGTATCCTTCGGCTACTGCCTGGGTTACTTTTGTGGCTTGTTTCAATCCTTCTTCTTATGGAAGCATCATTAAAAGAGTCTTTATACCCCCCTGGATATGGGATTACCAAAATGTGTTTCAATCCTTCTTCTTATGGAAGCATCATTAAAAGCCTTTTAGTACAGTAGTTGTGTCAGCAGGCGATATGGTTTCAATCCTTCTTCTTATGGAAGCATCATTAAAAGATGTTGCAACGCAAATATGTTTATTAAGACCTTTAAAAAGTTTCAATCCTTCTTCTTATGGAAGCATCATTAAAAGTGGAGTTTATAATAAGCCGAGTATTCAGACCCAAGGTTTCAATCCTTCTTCTTATGGAAGCATCATTAAAAGTATATTGGGTATGAAAATAGAACAGAAGATACTACATTGTGTTTCAATCCTTCTTCTTATGGAAGCATCATTAAAAGCCACCTGCGTATGAACTACTCCGAGCAATTTCAAGCTGTTTCAATCCTTCTTCTTATGGAAGCATCATTAAAAGTTCCAGCCCCGGTGCTATCACCCTCTGCGAAAAGAGTTTCAATCCTTCTTCTTATGGAAGCATCATTAAAAGATTATTATATACGACTACTTCATCGCCAAGATGCCTATGTTTCAATCCTTCTTCTTATGGAAGCATCATTAAAAGTTCTCGATAAACAATCGGATAGGAGTCGATTTTCAGTAAGTTTCAATCCTTCTTCTTATGGAAGCATCATTAAAAGGCATCGAGAATCGATATAATGAACAAAAAGAGATTGGTTTCAATCCTTCTTCTTATGGAAGCATCATTAAAAGGACTGGATGTTCTTCCGTTATATTTGCTAAACGATTTAAGTTTCAATCCTTCTTCTTATGGAAGCATCATTAAAAGTTAGTTTCTACCGGGATGCATGAATGGGAAGAAATGTTTCAATCCTTCTTCTTATGGAAGCATCATTAAAAGCAGTATTTACAGTTCTTTATATTTAAAACTCGATGATCTTGTTTCAATCCTTCTTCTTATGGAAGCATCATTAAAAGATGGATAAAACAAAAGCATACGAACGCCGGGGAATAATGTGGTTTCAATCCTTCTTCTTATGGAAGCATCATTAAAAGGCGGAATAATAACCGGAGACCAACGTCTCGGAGATGTTTCAATCCTTCTTCTTATGGAAGCATCATTAAAAGGTAGGTTGAAGACGCAGGGATCCAGGTACCGGCCTGAATGTTTCAATCCTTCTTCTTATGGAAGCATCATTAAAAGTCTATAGTATAACAGGATATGAAGGGGATGTAACCTAGTTTCAATCCTTCTTCTTATGGAAGCATCATTAAAAGCAAGGGACTTCGGGACATAAAAGCGGCGAAGTCTATGTTTCAATCCTTCTTCTTATGGAAGCATCATTAAAAGTATTGGCTCATTCTATTTTTTCGCATGCTTCGGCGGAAGTTTCAATCCTTCTTCTTATGGAAGCATCATTAAAAGCCCTAAATGGTGCACGTCATCAATAGATTGCCCGGTTATGTTTCAATCCTTCTTCTTATGGAAGCATCATTAAAAGACGGGAGTAATATTTAAACCTCAATTAGATTTTATAACTAGTTTCAATCCTTCTTCTTATGGAAGCATCATTAAAAGTACATCTATTTACCATTATTTTTCTCATATCTTTTCAAATGTTTCAATCCTTCTTCTTATGGAAGCATCATTAAAAGACCAGGTGCGATATAAAGTGCCGTATCTCGAAGTTGTGGTTTCAATCCTTCTTCTTATGGAAGCATCATTAAAAGTGTTCTACTCATACAATAGTTCCTAATAAAAGAGAAGTTGTTTCAATCCTTCTTCTTATGGAAGCATCATTAAAAGATTTTATGTTATTGCGAAAATCAACAAATATTGAATGAGTTTCAATCCTTCTTCTTATGGAAGCATCATTAAAAGGGAATAATACTGGATTTCAGCCGGGGTTTAATATTAGTTTCAATCCTTCTTCTTATGGAAGCATCATTAAAAGTGTGGAAGAAAGTTTACAGTTAACAAATATAGTAAGTTTCAATCCTTCTTCTTATGGAAGCATCATTAAAAGTTCCGGTATAGATATAATTATAGGAAGATTAAAAGGAGTTTCAATCCTTCTTCTTATGGAAGCATCATTAAAAGTAATAAAATTCTAGGTGATGACGATTGGTCTAATTATTGTTTCAATCCTTCTTCTTATGGAAGCATCATTAAAAGAGTGTTGGTCATAAATCATTCCCTGTATTTTTTCTTTTTGTTTCAATCCTTCTTCTTATGGAAGCATCATTAAAAGGTTGGATATAAATTAAATTATCATTCTCCGACAGATGTTTCAATCCTTCTTCTTATGGAAGCATCATTAAAAGTATTTTTAAATTGGATATCATCTATAATTCCATGACTTGTTTCAATCCTTCTTCTTATGGAAGCATCATTAAAAGTGCTAGGAAAATAAATTGGCCTAGACGTGCTATTGTTTCAATCCTTCTTCTTATGGAAGCATCATTAAAAGGATATGCCCGATATGCTCCCCACGTTCCGATTTCAGTTTCAATCCTTCTTCTTATGGAAGCATCATTAAAAGTCAGAAAAAAAAGGCGTTCTTGCGGGCATAAACGATGTTTCAATCCTTCTTCTTATGGAAGCATCATTAAAAGATTTTGTTTTTTTGCGTAAGTATAAGCAGCAGTAGCAGGTTTCAATCCTTCTTCTTATGGAAGCATCATTAAAAGAACTACTTTTATATTTTTTAGCAAAGTCATCTTGTTCGTGTTTCAATCCTTCTTCTTATGGAAGCATCATTAAAAGTCCGTCCGGGTATGGGATGTTCTTTGAGAACCGCAGTTTCAATCCTTCTTCTTATGGAAGCATCATTAAAAGGTCGTCGAAATCACGGGAAAAATATTATTCACAAAAAGTTTCAATCCTTCTTCTTATGGAAGCATCATTAAAAGATACTTCCATTACTGGTACATCTGTAACTGATGCAACTTGTTTCAATCCTTCTTCTTATGGAAGCATCATTAAAAGTTTTACATTACTGTATTTTGCCCTATCTTAATTTAGGTTTCAATCCTTCTTCTTATGGAAGCATCATTAAAAGCTGTTGATATCGTATACTTTAATCCGTTTTTCAGAGTTTCAATCCTTCTTCTTATGGAAGCATCATTAAAAGGCATAATTTTACTCCGTTTATTCCGTCAAATTTTTCAGTTTCAATCCTTCTTCTTATGGAAGCATCATTAAAAGTTGATTGATTCTTTCCAGATTTGGTTTGGTTTAGTTAGGTTTCAATCCTTCTTCTTATGGAAGCATCATTAAAAGTAAATGATGATAACGGGCCGAAAAATTTCTCGCATTCTTGTTTCAATCCTTCTTCTTATGGAAGCATCATTAAAAGATCGTCTGTTAATAAGATACACAGGAGCGGGTACGGGTTTCAATCCTTCTTCTTATGGAAGCATCATTAAAAGTCAATAGCATCTGGATCGTTCTCTTTCACAAAATTATGTTTCAATCCTTCTTCTTATGGAAGCATCATTAAAAGTCAAGAAGCAGGTGGATTTAATGGAGGATTTAATTACTTGTTTCAATCCTTCTTCTTATGGAAGCATCATTAAAAGTTAATAAAGAAAGAAATATTGCCGTGAAAGATGGAGAGTTTCAATCCTTCTTCTTATGGAAGCATCATTAAAAGCTGCAATTCCTTCTTTTGCACAGGGTGGTAGTTTTGTGAGTTTCAATCCTTCTTCTTATGGAAGCATCATTAAAAGGATACCGGGAGATTAAAGGCATCAATAGCACACCGAGTGTGTTTCAATCCTTCTTCTTATGGAAGCATCATTAAAAGAGAGAGGATGCCGTACGCATTGTAAAGCTTTCACCTTGTTTCAATCCTTCTTCTTATGGAAGCATCATTAAAAGACTATGAAGATAGAATAATAAGCATTCCGGGAATATGTTTCAATCCTTCTTCTTATGGAAGCATCATTAAAAGTTCAAGAGGGCATCATATGGAAGTGAGTTTATTGAAAAGTTTCAATCCTTCTTCTTATGGAAGCATCATTAAAAGAAAAAGAAAAAGAACGGCAAGCGGAAATAGTCAGAGCAAAGTTTCAATCCTTCTTCTTATGGAAGCATCATTAAAAGAAAGGCAGGCCTAAAAAGGGGCAGACTATGACAGATTTGCGTTTCAATCCTTCTTCTTATGGAAGCATCATTAAAAGATATCAGTTTAGAAAACACATATATTCCTATTTGGAAGTTTCAATCCTTCTTCTTATGGAAGCATCATTAAAAGTATACCAGCTTATGGTACGGTTATACCAACAAAAGGAAGTTTCAATCCTTCTTCTTATGGAAGCATCATTAAAAGTTTTACCGGCAGGGGTGATTCTGTAAATCTTTTGCAGATGTTTCAATCCTTCTTCTTATGGAAGCATCATTAAAAGAAAACAGGTGCCGGCGCTGCTGTTATGATAGAGCCGAAAGTTTCAATCCTTCTTCTTATGGAAGCATCATTAAAAGCTCAAATTAAACGCATCCATTAAACATTCATTCCCAGTTTCAATCCTTCTTCTTATGGAAGCATCATTAAAAGCGAAGGTATTTTGATAATGTTTTCGCAGATGTGCAGAAGTTTCAATCCTTCTTCTTATGGAAGCATCATTAAAAGATCTGGAAATCGCAGATTTTATTGATGAACATGATTCTGGTTTCAATCCTTCTTCTTATGGAAGCATCATTAAAAGTGCTATCCCCTTTGCTATTGCCTCTGCCCAGGACGCAGTTTCAATCCTTCTTCTTATGGAAGCATCATTAAAAGTGTAGCATCTTTTAATCTATTTATATAAGATACATTCATGTTTCAATCCTTCTTCTTATGGAAGCATCATTAAAAGCAGATTTCCCGGATATAGATCCCGATCTTATAGGGGAAAGTTTCAATCCTTCTTCTTATGGAAGCATCATTAAAAGTGCCTGGGTGACTTTTATGGCTTCAAAAATATTATGTTTCAATCCTTCTTCTTATGGAAGCATCATTAAAAGGCAAAGATGTTATATCAAATTTGTTTTCCAATCCTATGTTTCAATCCTTCTTCTTATGGAAGCATCATTAAAAGTCGTTATCCACGGTAATTCCTTGTAATATAATAACTTATGGTAAAAAAAGAAATACTATTCTGCTTTAAAAATGGTGTATAATTCAGGTTTTTTCCTGGAATTTCCATGTTTTTCCGCAACTCGAAAGCTGTTTATCTCCTTATAATATAAAGATTTATTTAACTGCATAACACAATTTGCAATAATTAATATATGGTAGCTATGTCAAAGAACTATTTTACGCAAATAGTATTATAGCAGCAGTCAATGCACCGTCTTTTTGAACCGGTGGATTTCGGAAAATAGTTCAACTCCATAATTTTCAATATATCATTAATCACCCCAATCGTATGTTTTATATCCTTTTCATAAAACGGTATTTCTTCAAGATGATGATCACTCCTGGTATAAACAATATATCCCTTTCGTACATCTATATTATAATTATCTTTTATTAATAGTCCATATAAAATCGATTGTGTTTTATACGTTTTAAATATCTTTCCTTTATACCGGGCGAATTTATAATCCAGGGGAGCAGCCGTATGGTCATTCAAAAAGAGGATTTCATCAACAACACCATGAATATGGTATGTTAGTGATGCAAGCTCCTGTTCAGTTTTTTTGTCAATAACCCCGAGCTTTTTCCTTTTATATTCAATATTCTGTGCAGCTTTGCTTTTATGCACTATTCTCCCCTTCAGGACTTTAAACCGCTTATCTTCATGCTGTGGTATCTTAAGTACTTCCATAAAATAAATAAACCGCGGGCAGAATAGATATTCAAGAACAAGGGATGGTGTTATGCTGATGCGGTTTCCGGCGGTTTCCATAATTGTTATAAAAAGAGCGCCTTCACTTCGTCCGTTACCATGCTTTTATCAAATGCCTTTCCTTTAAGGATAACGGATTTGAAATCCTGCTTGCACATGGGGAAAACGTATAAGGAATCGGTATCCTCGTTCAGCACTTCCTCGCTTCGAAGGACAGCCTCGTCCATTGTGTTATTATCAATATTGCCGAGAAATACCGATTTCTGGACCCGGTAAAGCCCACTCTGTTGTGCAATCCTTATTATCTTTTTCCGGACTTTGTCATCCGAGATATCGTAAATGAACCATACTAACATCTTACTCCTTTCCTATAAGCCGGTTTGCTATTTTATGGCAATCAAACTGGATAATGTCCAGATTCGCAATATTCCTGCCGGAATAGCGGACAGGTCTGTTCAGGAGTTCTGCGAATGCTTCCAGAAACACTTTCTTCCCATCCGCATTCAGTTTGTACCCGCCTTTTATTTTATCAAAATAGCTTTTATTCACCTTTTTCCTGCTAAAAAGCCCGAACACGCATCGGACGGCGAGATGCCGGTAATTCTCGATAATATCGAACACAAGGGATTTTTTATTATAATTATCCGTATGCATGATCCCGACAAAAGGATCAAGACCCGCGATAATGCAGGCTTTCTCCACTTTACCGTACAACACACCAAAGCCGTAATTAAGCAGGCAGTTAAACTCATCCTTTGCAGGCCGGGAACTCCTCCCTTTGAATGTAAACTCCGCGGGCATCAGGTACGAGAGTGTTTCGTAATACTTTTTCGATGCATTCCCTTCATAGCCCTGTAATGTGTTCCGGACTTCATCCACCGTTCCATTAATATTATCGATCTTTTCCGGGTATGCCGATATGAATTCAATACTTTCATTGATGTTGTCCTGTTTTTCCTGCCGTTTGTATTTCAGGTCATTCAGGTGTTGAATGCTCATGGTTATTTTGTTCTTGATCCATTCCTTTACATACACAAGCCCTTTATCCGATTCAAAAATTTCAAGCTGGCGCCTCCTTATAAATGCAGTAGAACCGAACCGGGAGTGCCAGAATCTTCCATACGGGTTCCCGAAATCATCCATCAATACAATATCGATATTATTATCCAGCGCGAGTTTGACAACATCCGTTGTAATCCGTGCATGTGTGGAAATGATAATGCTGCGTACCTTCTTCGGGGATACGAGTACCTTTCGTTTGTCCACTTCCAGTTCAAACATGTCGTCTTTTTTGTGGATGTAGGTTCCGAAGGTGTTTATGTAGAGGTCCATGGTTAAAAATTACTTTCATTCATAGTGGGTTTTAATGCAAAAGAATTTACGAAACCATTCATAATGATTCACCTTAAAAAAAGCAATCCGTTGCATTATTATCCAGAATAAAGCCGGTTTCCTGGTTATATTCCATTTCCAGTTGCCCGGGAGATACATAATAAAAATTTTTTTCATCTGGTAATTTTCGTATCGAAATCATATAATTTCCCATCTTTCGTAATAATTTTCTTATTTGCATCTTTTTTTCATAACGTTGTATTTTTGTATTAACCATTAATTCCTGGAATTTATTCCAGAGAATTTCAGCTTCTGTATCAACAGCAATAAATGCAGTGGCTTTAGGAATAGCTTCAATAAGCTGAAAACATTTCCCGGAAGTAAATGCGTTTTTATAATTTAACCCGGATAATTCTTTTAGAAGAAAATCCGAATCACTATCGCCTTTCAGTTCTGCTATGGCATTATAATATTCTATGGAAAGCAAATAGAAATCTTTCTCTTCTATAATTGATTTTGATTTTAATATATCAAGTGTTTTTGACCGGTTAACAATGTCATATACGTATGAGCAATACTTTCGATGGTTATTATCTTCCAATAAGAAAATATATACAATTCCTTTCCCTTTTACACTATTTCTATTACACCTCCCGCATGTTTGAAAAATGGCATCCAATGGGGCAAAATCCCTGTATACAATATCAAAATCAATATCAACCCCGGCTTCTACTAACTGGGTAGAAACGACAATCATCCTCTTTTTACTTTTTTTAACCTTGTCTATTCTATCAAACCTTTCTTTGGGAATAATATTCGTAGAAAGATATAAAGACTCTATGCCATTTTCTTTTAATAATGTATATACTTTGATCGAAGATTTAATTGTGTTGAGTATGATGAGTATACTTTTTTCCGGATTACTTTTTACCTGTTTTATTATATTATCTACAAATTCTTCCAGTCCTATTGGATTTGTGATATGAGTAACATTTAAAATGATTCTATTTAGACTTGTAAAATATTTTTCCTTTAAAGGGGCCAGCTCTGTTATTTCATCAGGTCTAAATAACAAAGGCAATGTAGCGGTGACAAGAATAAACCGGATGTTATATACATTGGAAATAAAAGTAAAAACATTATTTATTAATTTCCAGTATTTTTGTGGAATTGTCTGGACTTCATCCATGATAATGACTGCATTATTCAGGGAAACCAATTTTCGTACATTTTTATTTAAATGAGTAAGGATACTGTGTAAAAATTGATAAAAGGTCGTGATGATAAATTCACTATCCCAGTTTGTAATAAGAAATTCACTTTGGAAATCATCGTATTCAAAATTATTACATTTATATTCGAACTCCACAAGGTGATGATGCAGTAAAACAATATCACTGTTATCGGTTTTAAATAATTGATTTCTGCAAATATCACCTGTCTGGTCTATTACAGAAGTAAAAGGTAAACAATAAATGATTCTGTCTATACCAGGCGTTTTGTTTTTTAATTTTAATGCAGCATTTATCGCTATTAATGTTTTCCCTGCACCTGTCGGAAGATTTATGGAAAAAATTTTTTCATTTGTTATATTATGAATTGATTCGTTTACTTCAGTATAAGCCGAATTACGAATAGAAAAAATGGTATTATCAATAAAAGGTAAATTCTTTTTAAATTCATCCACAATACCGGATGACAGGGTATCGTTAGTAACCGGACGATAATTATCACCGATAATACAATCCGCTTTATCGGCACGTACAATAATGGAAAATAATAAATTTACCAGAAAATAATCATTAATGGTGAATTCCTTTCTTACTTTTCTTATGATTCGATTCAACCTGAAATTTTCCAAAAAGGTAATAAACTCTTCGATTGTATCTGCAATCTTAATCTCCGATAACAAAAATTGTATATCATCGAATATGATTGTTTTTGCTATTTCTATAAGTTCATCCTCATATATCACTTCCTCACCGGCATTCTGCAAATTGCTGTGATGTCTTTTTACAACAAAGAAGAACAAATATGATAATTTTTCATCAAAATGAAATTTACGGGATAGGAGATAGTAACAATATACTGCAGAAATCGGTCCATGTTGTTTGCGGTTTCCCAGATCATGCTGCTTTTGCAGGAATTCTTTTGAACCGATT
Organism: Spirochaetales bacterium; assembly: GCA_016935735.1. GTDB lineage: Bacteria > Spirochaetota > Spirochaetia > SZUA-6 > JAFGRV01 > JAFGRV01. The sequence continues at coordinate 9,701 of JAFGQK010000329.1, forward strand.
GTATTGTTTTCATAACCGATATTTATTCTTAAATATTCCTGGAAATAAGTTGAAGCTTTTCCAAAATCATGAAAAAGTAATGCAATTTCCAACCCTTTTGTAATGGTTGAATCTTCACCATAATTCATAGCATTGAATAAATTTAATCCAATGTTTCTTACATGAAATAAATGATCGACCAGGAATTTATCCGGATGAGATTTACATTGGTACAATACTCTCTCCACTCTCCAACGACCAGTATTCATCGACCTGGCAACAAACCGGTTTCCCGGATAGCTCAAAAATGAATTCTTTGTATTCTGTTACTTCTCTGTCATTCTTCATAGTATTGGGGAGTAATTCCAGAAAAAGCTCCAGATCATGATATTCAATCTCTTTCACATTATCTGCCGGAATAATGCTATAGATACATGACTTGCTTTTGCCTTTCTTTTCCTCTGCATTCAACTCTCTGAAATAGGTATAATCCGCAAGACAATGGGCGCTTCCTATGGAAATTGTATAAAAACTTTTATGACCTTCCAATTGCTGTTTTAGTTTATTATAAAGTGCTGTATCTTTTGAAGAAAAATATATTCTATAGTTTAAATCTTTCAGGAATTCTATATTTGTCGGTTTATGATTCTCGAATCTGGAAAAATGTTTTATACTGGTTGTCTTTAAAAGATTATAAGGTATACATATCTTTTTTATTTTATTATTTATTTTTTGTGTAATAAAACAATCGTTGAATGCTTCCGGATTATTTTCCTTATCTATCCCGATTATGGCTCCTATAATCCCGCAAATAACTGTCCTGGGAAGAATGGAAAAAGAAAGCGGGGACATCGTTGTATAATTCTTTTTCAAGAATCCATAATCGGCAAAAAGATCAAAAACGAGTACTTTTACACTACCCATTACTGGTTCCTTAATTTCGAGGAAATTTCCTTATTCTTCTCCAAATCAAAATTGATTAATTGAATACGTTCATCCTTTTTTATATATATACTCTTTATTTTCTTCTGACTGGTATTTATATTTTCATAAAGTTTCGAACAATCAATCTGCAAATCCGAGATATCACGTAACTGCTCATCTCTTAATCCTTCTTTCTGGATATGTGTAATACTGTTATCCAATTCACCCAGGAAAAATCCGGGGTCATTATACTCGATAATAAGAAGTAATCTTGGCGTATGAAGCATTTTCGATCTTGTAAGCAAATTTTTTGTCCCCATCCAGATCGCTTCTTTTAATAATTCAACATCATCTCCTGTTAACTGTGTGAATTGTGCTGCATTTTCATTAATAACCCCGTAGAATGCAATTAATGAATATGGAAGAATGTATTCTTCCCTGAATGTTTTTTGTTTAGCACCGGGTTTTGAAGCAAACGCACCTGTTCCTTTGATGTGTTTTAATTCTACCTTATGCAACGATCTGCCAATTTTAAATTGTACAGGCCCGGTGTATGTAATTGAATCTTTTTCAAGCGGGATAACTCCCCCGAACAGTCTAATATCAATACATTTTGTTAAAATAGCTTTTGCATCTGCTTTAAAATCTGCTGCACGTTCTTTCGCATCCTGAAGCCCTTCTTTTTTACTGGTGGAAGTTTTTTCTCTTACAAAAATATCTTTCACCTTTTCATCATTATATCCTTTGTAGTTAAAAAAATAATCACGGATTGTCCTTTTAAGGCGGACATCTGTTACAATATTAATTCCCTTTTCTTCATCGATTCGCGGTTTATTCTCATCCAAAGGATCACCGTTCGGGTTTCCATCCTTTACATCATACAAAAATAGAATTTCGCTTCTATTCTTAATAATCTCACTCATCTGTTTCCTCCTCTTTTCCGGTTTTAAATTCTTTACATAAGCACATACCCATAACAAAATAAAAACTCATTTCATCGTTGCTTAAATCAAAAGAAGCATCCACCATATATTTCGATATCGCTTCTTCGAGTTTCATATAATAGTTTTTATTATACTGCTCCAGTTTTTCGATCATTTCCGGTAGTAATCTTTTTATTATGTTCACATTTAACTTTAAGCTATTTAGTCGTGAACGGAAAGGTGCCGCGCCTCTTTCCCTTTTCTGGATATTTAATAGAAATTGGCACAGGACACCTTCCAGAAAAATGGCTTTTTTTGTATTGCTATCAAAAAAAGCAGAATGTTTTTTTAAAAAATCTTCAAATTTATTTTCCAAAATAACCTCCTTTTCCTTATTACTCTGTTTATTCTTGAACAGGTTTAATGTTTCAATAAATGAAATAAGCATAAGTGCTTTTAATAAATCGAAATAATAATTTTCTTCATTTATAAACTTAATCTGTATAACGGTTATAATCCGGTGTAAAAGAAAAAAGTAATCTATTTTCTTACTTAAAAAGATTGATCTGGTAATTTCTAAAAAGTATTTATTAAAATTCCCTTCTTTTTTCGTGTTTGGAAAAAAGGTTCTTATTATTCCAAAATTAAACCGGAGATCCCATAATGGCTTATCTTTCCCTGCCGGCAAACCGCTGAAAAACGGGAATACATCATAATTTTCAACACTGTCCTTTGCATTGAAAATTTCCCTGAACCTGGAGGGAAACACATTGTCAATAGAAATAAGAATTTTAAACTCTGCTTTGTTTACCTCAAAAAAGAATAATGTATAATTCACTTTGTTTTCTGTCTGAGTCAATAATTCCAGGACTTCATCTTCTGCATCGGTAAGCCGTTTTCTTTTATCCTTTTTAAGTGAAAGGTTACCGAATTCATTCTCATAGAATATATCGAGAATTTCCTTGTTATCCGGGTCATTCACCAGGAATTCCGGTATCAGATAATACTGCAATCCGTAAAAAGAAAAGGTAAAATACGAATCCAGGATAGCTTTCGTTTTATCCAGTTTGATTGCACAGTCCCTGCAAACCGGGTAATTTTTCCACGCTTTTTTACTATCGAATCCCCCTGCGATTGGTGCAAGTTCCGTTTTTACAGCATAAAAATTGAATGTGCTGACATATCCCCACACATTCTCTTTTCTTGTCTTACATAAATTGCACTCTTTATTTTCCCCTGTATAAGGAACATATTTTTTATTTTCAAGCAGAGAATAATAACTAATATACTTTTCATTCTTTACATTCTTTTTCAGGGTTTTAAAATAATCACTCTTTGCCACATATTCATTATCAATCAGTACCGATAAAAGAAATGGTTCTTTAAAGGTAAAAGCATCGAGAAGAAAATCTTTAATCTTTTCTTTATTATTTTCCACAACATCCGCAATCTCGTTTGTCATGGTATTATTTAATAATGATTTAACAATTTTATTCAGTCCTTTGCTGCAAAGAACATCAGGACTTTTATTTCCTGCAGGAAAAATTCTATATGTTGGAAAGCTGGGGGTTGAATTTGAACCGGGAAGTTTATCAAAATCCTCAAACAAGTATTTGGTTTTATTCTTACTTTTATCATAATCTTCCACCTGGATACCGGAATAAGTATATTTTTTAGCTTTTTCATCTATCTTTATTAAAGCAATTTTTCCTTTATCATATCCGAGATTCAAATTCAAAGGATTTTCTGACGCAAACCACCCTTCCGGGATGGCATCGTATAATTTGTGTAGTTTATGTATCATTTATTACCCCTTTATAATAATTCCATCAATTCTTCTAAAGTTAAATTAGCTTGCATTAATATACTTTTAAGAGTTTTAGGGTGTAAAATTTTTCCAGAATAATATGGAATTGTTACACGTCTATTCTCAGCATTTTTATAAATTTTATGACTACCGCTTTGTCTAGATAATGAAAATCCTTTTTTTTCAAGAATTTTTATAATTTCTTTTGCAGTTATTCGCGGTAATTTATTACTCATTTATATATTCTTATATATATTCCTAACATGTTATCTAAAATATTAATAACTACAATTACTCCTAGTAGCTTAAAAAACATAATTAAATATATGATATTATGTTTTATATAATTAGTCAAGCCTTTTTAAAAGAATATGGAAGCAGTTGCTTAAAAAACAATAATATTTCAATCCTTCTTCTGATGGAAACATCTTTAAACAACTACTTCCATTGACATCAAACTAATTTCATCAACCTGTGGAATAGGATCATTATCAGTAAGACGGTCTTCTATATGCAGCTTTATGGCATCTTTAATATTTTCCACTATTTCCTCATAACTGTCGCCCTGGGTAAAACAGCCGTCCAATTCCGGGCAAAAGGCAAAATACCCATCTTTATCTTTTTCAATAACAACAGCAAACCTATATTTCATCATAATATCTTTCCTCTATCTATACATAAAGTATAATAAAAACTCCTTTTTGTCAAAAGGAATTTCCTCTCTGGTTTTTCCGGTGTAATTTCCCACTCAGGTTGCTACCGGCAAAGCCGGTAGCTTAAGGAAACCCCTTAAAAATGGTGGTCATCTGCCCCGTTGGCCTGCTAGCCCTCCGGTCCTCTGGCCCGCCGGCCTCTACCTCGCTGGTCCCCTGTCTCCTACTTCCTCCTCACACACCCGAACCCGATCGCCTTCATCCGTCCGATCCCGAAATAATCCGGCATCTTCACATTCGTGACAAACTTACCCAGCATACCGAAATACTCGATATCATTCACCTTTAGCTTCTTTTCCATAAACTCACCCTTTACCATAATCCGTTTGTCCGCCTCGATTCCCAGGCCCTTGAAATTGGTAAGCAGATTGTTCCGTAACACCCTGTCCAGGTCCAGCCTGTTATTTATATACTGCATATAATTCCGCTGGTTTACCGGGAGCCAGTATGAATCAAATACATACGAATAAAGATCCTCGCTTACGGAAAACTCCTCTTCCAGGACATGCAGGCTTGTCTCGAAATGGGAGAATACCCTGTCATTGATAGCGATTTCCTTTACCTTGATAAATTTATCTGCAAGCAAAGGGACAGCTTCATTATAACCGAAGATGGAAAGCACGCCGTCAATCACTTTGTACTGGACAAGGGGCATCCGGTAGATTGAGTTACCGTCCGGGTAATGATTGTGAAAAAAATCCTCTGCCTGAAATTTGTTTGCAAAAAATCCCCGCAATTTTTCCGCATCCCGCATCCGAAACCGGTGTTCGGTAATAAATTGCAAACGAGCTGTTTTAATCATATGCATTAATAAACAAGTATAGTGAAAATCAATCTAAATTCAACTACATTGTTAAAAAAATATAATCAAATTTTCATCCTTTCTCCCCATCCTGTTAATCCTGTTAATCCTGTCAAAAAATTCTCTTTAAAAAAAAATTTAGACAGGATTACAAAGCAGTTATAATATAACAAATCCCTACACTTTCTTCCCATCCTGTTCATCCTGTTAAAAATACAATGAATAGATACACATAATCTATGATTTCTACCTTATTTTTACTATACATAAACCGGTTTCTTTTCCTCGTTCATATGATATAATAAATTTCAAGATATTAATCAGGAAGGTCGGGGTTGGCAAAAACCAATACTTTCTTTAGCCAACCCCCTTTTTATGTATACCCTTTTTTAAAAAAATTTTTCTGTTTCCAGCTTTATAAACGATGACAAACCGTCTATACTAAAGTGATTGTATTGAAAGGAAATAACACAAATGCGTATTTTTAACGGATCGTATGAATTATCCCCGGGTATCCGGTTTTATACCCCGGACCGTCTGTATGAATATGAATTATCGGAAAATGAAGTGACGATTCATGCATTAACCAAGCAGGGAGAAGAAAAAATACATGGGATGATCCTCACCTATTCCATTACATCACCACTTCCCGGTGTGTTAAGACTCCGACTCCGGCATCACCGGAACCGGGACACGATAAAACTGGTCGAAACGGAAGAAACGGAAGCATTGCATATAACAGACAACAAAGAGAGTCTTGTCATTTCATCCGGTGAATTATCGGTACAGTTTGATAAAGTGGAATGGAATTACTCTTTTTCAACAGACAGGTTCCTGTCAAACAGCGGGAGGAATGGGGCCGGGATTGTGTATGACAGCGGCAAAAAACATTATATAACAGAAATGCTTTCCCTTACAGCAGGTGATGTGGTATACGGCCTGGGTGAACGCTTTTCCCCATTTGTAAGGAACGGTCAGCATGTGGAAATCTGGAACAGGGACCCGGGATCAAAATCGGACCTTGCTTATAAAAATATACCTTTTTATATGACAGACCGCGGGTATGGAATTTTTATCAACACCCCTTCCCTGGTAGATGTTGAAGTGTGCACGGAAGATGCCGTCGCGGTCCGGTTTACTGTCCCTTTGTACGAACTGGATTACTTTGTTTTGTATGGGCCCTCACCAAAGGAAATAATCCGGAAGTACACTGCACTGACAGGCCGTCCCCCGCTTATCCCGAAGTGGTCATTAGGGCTCTGGCTTTCCACATCCTTTTTAACCGATTACAACGAGGAAGTTATCTCCAGACAGATAGACGGTATGTTCGGGCGGGACATCCCCCTTACCGTGTTTCATTTTGACTGTTACTGGATGAAAGAACGGCACTGGAGTAATTTTATGTGGAACAGGGATTTATTCCAGGATCCAGCGGGCATGTTACAACGGTTAAAAGAAAAGGGCTTGAAAATCTGTGTGTGGATCAATCCCTATATTTCCGAATTATCCGAACTCTTTAACGAAGGTGCGGACAAAGGCTTCTTTTTGAAAAATGCAGAAGGGGCAGTCTATCAGATTGACTGGTGGCAGCCCGGTATTGCCCTGGTGGATTTTACCAACCCGGATGCATGCGAATGGTTTAAAAACAAGCTCCGTCCCCTCCTGGCTGACGGGGTTCATACATTCAAGACAGATTTCGGCGAGAATGCCCCGGAAGATGCCGTGTATTATTCAGGGGCAGATGGTCATGAAATGCATAATTATTACACCTATCTATACAACCGGACGGTTTTTGAATTGATGGAAGAGTATTTCGGAAAAGGCAATGCCCTTGTCTTTGCCCGTTCTGCCACAGGCGGTTCGCAGCGATTCCCGGTTCACTGGAGCGGGGATTCCAGTGCAACGTTTTCATCAATGTACGGACAACTCCGCGGGGGGTTGTCGTTCAGTGTATCCGGGGGTGCATTCTGGAGTCATGATATAGGCGGATTCTATGGGAAACCCCGGGCAGACGTATACAAACGGTGGATCGCCTTTGGACTGTTATCCTCACACAGCAGGCTTCACGGGAACGACAGCTTCCGTGTTCCCTGGAACTTTGATGAAGAATCCTCCCTGGTATTAAAGAAATTTACCGAATTGCGGTACAGACTTATCCCCTATCTGTACGCAGCCTGTTATGAAGCATCATGTACCGGGGTGCCTGTACTCCGCCCCATGTTCATGGAATTCCCGGACGATCCCGGCTGCCGTTATCTGGATATGCAGTATATGCTTGGCAGATCCCTTCTTGTCGCCCCGGTCTTTGATGAGGCGGGAGTTGCCGGCTTCTACCTCCCACCTGGCAGCTGGACAAATTACTGGACAGGTGAGGTTGTGGATGGGGGCAGGTGGTTCCACGAGACCCATGATTTCTTTTCCCTCCCCCTTTATGTGCGAGAGGATACCCTTCTCCCGGAAGGGCCTGTGGAGCAGGCACCTTTACAGGACAGCTTACAGGATATAACCATTACCCTCTACTGTATAAAAACATCCTCTGAAATCATATTATATGAAGGCAAAGAGATCCGGATACAGGCGGAAAAGCAGGAAAAGGGCATACAGGTAACAGCAACGGAAAAGATTCCCGGCCTTGTTTTCCGGCTGGCCGGCAAGGAAACATCATGGCAATGCACGGAAAATACGCTTTTCATAAAACAGGAAGAATAAGAAGTCTGTTGGATGCCTGCCCCGCATCAAACCGATTCGATTACCAGTTAACGCCAAATACCGCAATAGATGCCTTCTTTTTGGCATCTCCGATTGTTTTATAGTAAAATTCAATCTTTTTTATTACCCTGGCATTGCCTTCAAGGTCAATCAACCTTGACCTGTCATTTTCCTTGAATATCCATTTAAGCGGGATGGTATCTTTATCGCCATTGCCATAGGTTATTATACATTTATTCATTTCCACATCATTGTCTTTAATCCGGAAAATAATCTTTTTAAAGAAGCCTTCCGAAGCTGTCACGTCCAGGGTGTCTTTATCGCTGTCAAAGCCTATTTTCTTTTCTCCAAGTTTCTTGAAATCATCCGGATGTACCCCCCAGATTTTGACCGTGGCTTTTCCTTCTTTCACTTCTCCTACCGTTTTGTAATAAAACTCAATCTTTTTTATTATTCTTGCCGCTCCTTCCAGGTCTATCAATCTTGACCTGTCACCTTCTTTAAAAATCCATTTAAGCGATATATCGTCCACTTTGTCATTCCCATACGTTATCACACATTTAACTATTTCAACATCATTCCCGGTTACCTTAAAGATTATGCCTGTAAAAGCACCTTTCTTTGCTGTAACAGGAAGAGTATCTTTTTCCCCCTTGAAATCCACTATTTTTTCCCCGAGAAAATTATCATCCGGGAAAACTGCTGCTGCAAGAAAAAGAATAAAAAGCACGAATATAATCTTCTTCATAATAACACCTCCAAAATAAAAATTCCTCTGTAAATACCTAAAAGCATATTATTTTTAAAGAAAAAATCAAGATTAAAGAATAATTCTTTCGTAATTCTGCCTCTATAGATTACAACCGGGGTATAAAAAAAGCACAGCCCTCCCACAGTGAGGATGACTGTGCTTTCACAAAACCACTTTTCCCGTATAAATGAATCAGGTTATAGCGGGAAATTGAATTCGGCAGCCCAATCGAAATTCCCTGAATCCTCATACCATTCCGGCCAATGAGAACACCAGTCCGGGACCGACACTTCCCTTATCCGTTCAAGACCGGGATGATAGGGCTTTACATCAATAACCGGTGTACCATCTTCTGCGTCAATATAGAACAACTCGATTTTTCCCTTTTTCCGGTCGATGCTTTTTACCGGACAAATGGAGAGACCAACAGGATTCGGCCGGTAATCGGACCTGGTGGCAAAAACCCCGAGAACATCCGGTCCCTTTTTATAAGGCTTTTTGCATGATATAGTTTTTCTTAGTTCGGGTGTATCATGCAGATGAAGCCAGAATAACACCTGGACATGGGAAAATCCCTCCAGTCCGGTAAGCGCCTCCTTATACTCCGGCCGGATAACAAGTTCCCAGGCCGAATCAGAAACCCTCACGTTTCCAAGTTCAAAGATTTCAAATTTCTGCTTGTCCATATAATATATTCCTCCTGTAATAATTTTATTAAAATATACAGGAACCGAAATCATGTTACTTTATATTCATTGCTACAGATTTTATTGAGATTGCTTTTTTTAAATCATTTTAACAGGAATGCATATATCAACAGGTATCTTGTTGCCTTCTTTCTGTTCATGCGGCGGGTACCATTCAAAGGAAGGACGGTCATCCGGTTGATATCCGCTTATGGGCAGCCAGGTGCCGTAAACCCATCCCCATGCGGCAGAATAATCTTTCTCGCCAAGAACAAACCGGCACACCGAATATTTTCCGCCGGGCAAGGTCATTCTTCCGATCTCTCCCGATGTCTCCGTATTTTCATCAATACTCATGCAGACACTTACCCGTAATTTTTCTTCCGCTGTTATTTCCGGATTATCATGATACAATGCTATATAGATATTATCGGATTTATCCAGCAACCCGCGGGGTGCTGCCCAGGTAACGAGTTTTTTCCAGAGTCTGGTAAAAAGTGCGGCATCCCCTTTATATGGACCTGTATAACGGATGTAAGCCAGATTCCATTCCGGTAAATCGACAATATGAACATCCCGCTCATAATCGATGCCTTTAATATGAAATGTCTGTTTCCCTTTACTTTGTTCAATACGGATGTGTAACGATTCCAGATCCTCTTCCGGCAGAGAGATGTACCGCTGTTCCTTTCCGGCATTTTCATCATTCCTGTACCGGGATGCAGACATGCCAAAATACTTTTTAAACGCATTGGCAAAGGAAGCAGAAGAAGCAAAGCCGCAGAGAAATGCTATATCAGTAACTGAATGATCGGGATTATTTTTGAGTAATGTAGCGGCTTTCTCTATCCTGATTCGTTGTATATATTCGGCTAACCGTTCACCGTTTAAGGATTGAAAAATCCGGTGAAAATGAAATTTTGAAAAACAGGCAATATCCGCCAATCGTTCCAGCGAAAGGGTTTCATCAAGATGGGTCTCGATATAATCCATTACCCGGTTAATGCGCTGTTTATAATCGGTTCTTGATTTTTCAGAAATAGTATTAAAATTACTCATAGTATATTCCGGCACAGGATCGAAAACTATTTAATTTTAATTTTATCTGTCGGCTTTCCTAATCTGTTTTTATAATATTTAAAACCCTTCTTTTTTTCTTCCACGGTTTTTCCTCCACATGTACTATCACCAGTTTATTCTATATAAATAAAAAAAGCAAGCAAAAATATTCTAGTCTGCAATATAGTATTATACCCCAAAATCTTCAGATTTCAAGAAGATTTTGGGGTATAATAGATAAACGTTGGCCACCAGGTTAATGAGACCAGTATAATAAAAAGAACCTGGATAGCTTAATATTTGGGTTGTGGGCTTAAGCCTTCGTTATGATGTGACTACTTGATTCTTCCCTGCATCATATGCTATTATTTTTCCCTGATATGAAAATTCAACATTTAACCACCCGCAAACTATTTATCATTATTTTAATGTATTTTTCATTAACAAATGTGCAGCCGGAAGAAATGACGGATACAAAAATAAAAAGATCCGTGATACTTCTTCCTGTCCGGAACCTCACGGGAAATGAGGAATTTGCATCTCTTGCACATACAATTTATAATGTTTTACACATCAATCTGAAAAACCAGGAATCCCTTGATGTAATCCCGTATAATAGAAATGACTTTGATTCAACAGAAAGAAAGGGAATGGAAGACCTTATAAAAAGAATCAATGAAGTACATAATGCGGAAACATGTATTATAAGTGACTATTATGTTTCGGCAGGAACACTCCACATTTCGATCACTGTCCTTGATGTACTTTCATCAAGGATCAAAAACTGTTTTATAAAAACCATGCCTGCCGACCAGGGAAGATATGAAGTTCTTGATAGTATGATAAGCAGAATTTCTTCGGCAATCGCAAAGGATCTTCCTGTTACGGGCTTACTTATACCATAGAAACATCCGATCCCAGTGAATATACCGGGGGAAGTTCAGCGCTGAAATATTATTATGGATTTTCTCCTTTTAATTTTTTATGTTTATCACTTTCTACTTCAATAGGTGTGCGTTTTTGATGAAAATGAATATACTTCATGGAATCATGTTGTTTATTTCTTTTTTCCTCTGTACGGCAATTATTCATACAGAGGAAAAACCTGTCATTGCAGTACTGGATTTTATCTCAAAAGGAATCCCCCAAAAAGATGTTCACATGCTTGTTGATCTTCTAAGTCTTAATCTACTGGAAACAGAATCCTGTTATGTAATTGGAAGACTTGAGCGCTATAAAATTTTAAAAGATTTGGGCTATTCTTCAAAAACAATGCTGAATAAAAATGATTATAAGGAAATAGGCGAAAGGTTATTTACCGATTTTATTATATACGGGAAAGTAGCAAGAAAAAAGAATCTCTACGAGTTTGAATTATCTCTTTTAAACATTACTTTCGACAACAACACGGTAAGTGAAAAGCATACTTTTCCCTCTATGAAAGAAATGATTGATACATTCAGAATCATTTCAAAAAACCTCATATCGTATATAAAAAAATACAATGTTACGTACGATCCAGGATTCCGTATTCTAGATTCATTAAGCCCTGTTCCCATAAAAGAGCGGATTCTTTTTTTCATGCAGGAAGGAACTGTTAATGAAAAGGATGCCGGTATAAAAGAATTACTTAAGCACATTTTATCGGGACTTCTTTTAAGCAGGAGGTTTATACCTTATTTTACTGAAGTAATGTATGAAGAAGACCCTTTTTTTACGGAAAAAATTCATGAATTCGTAAAAAAAAGAAATTGTCATTACAGTGCATTTGTAAAAAAGGAAAAAGAAACCTATCATTTTATCATTGCGGGACAGGATATGGTGCATATATTGGATATTCCTTTTTCACTGCCTGTGGATCCTGAACAGGACTCCGGTCTCATACTCGCATCAATATATGAAAAGCTACCGCCATTATCCCAGGATATCCTTATAAATGAAATAAAAAGGAATATATCTGTAGAAGAAAAACTTAATAATTTACTTTTTTCGGAGAAACTGCTTTCCCATAAATGGACTATATCGGTTTATCAAAAACTTTTAAAATCGGCTTTACTCTTTTTTTACGCCCCAATGCTCTCCATCATCAGCCTGGAAAGCGATGTATACTTCTATTATAATAATCTTTTGGGTGCAGGGCTGGGTTATGGTTAATAGTCGGTGCCGGTGGTGGAGGCGGTGGTTCGATCAAGACTTATACTACCGGTATTGGCGTTCCTACAGGCGGCTCTGGCCAGGGCGGCAGGGCTGGAGAATGGATTAAAGAACAGACTATTACAATTGATAAAAATAACACATACAGAATCGTTGTTGGTGAAGCAGGTGGAGGGGGCAAAGCAGGATGGAGTAACCAGGGTGGATCCCAGGATGCAACCCCGGGAAGTTCCGGTGGAAAATCTTCTTTTGAAATTTCAGGAGAAAGTTTTATTATCGAGGCAGCCGGCGGGGCTGGTGGCAAAGTTGCTCCCCCAAATTATATTAATGACATTGACGGGATACCCTCCGGGCACCAGGAAGAATATGGTGATGGAGGTGATGGTGGAGCTGGCGATGAAAATGGAAAAAACGGAAAAAACGGTTATGTGAGAATTACGTATTCCGTATATATGGAATAATGTTCAACACAGGTAAACTCCAATTGTAGTTTTAATAAGGTGGACTTTACTACATTCATGACATGACGTACCCACGTACCGTACGGGAGAAATCCTTCAGGAGGTATGCTGAAGGATTTACTCCCGTGCGGTTTTTATTTGGGAAAAGACTCTATCACTCACCCCCCAATCATAATAAAAAATGCCGTGCCCCTCCCCTTCTCCGATTCCACCCTGATATCCCATCCATGGGCGCCTAATATTGATTTCACGATCGAAAGCCCCAGGCCGAATCCTTTATGGTTGTCCAGCTTTTTCCCCCGGAAAAATGGATCGAAGATATGGTCAAGCTCTTCCTCTTCAATCCCTTCCCCGGAATCGGAGAGGATTAATTGCATACCTTTCTCTCCCGGTACAGCTCTAAAGCATATTTCATCATTCTCGTGCGTATACCGGATTGCATTGTGAAACAGGTTCTCCATTGCCCGCAGGAGCAGGTTCCGGTCGATGGTCACAAAAATGATGTCCGGAACATCGATCTCCGGGATAAACCTCCGTTTGAAAATAAGAGCATCTTCCTTGAAAATCGATATGACAAGGTTAAGAAAATCCCTAAGTCTGACCTTTTTCTGCCTGAGCCTCCACTCGCCTGTCTCCATCCGTACAAACTCTATCAATTCGCTGATTCTTGTTTCGAGTAAATCCGCCCTGTCCGAAATAATCGATATATACCGGTCAAGGTGAACAGGATCTTTTGCAAGTCCGTCTTTTATTGCCTCTATATATCCTTTAATTGATGTGAGGGGTGTGGACAGGTCATGAGAAACCGCCATAAGAAAGCGGGAGCGTTTTGCATACTCTTCTTTAAGCTGTTCCCGCATACTGTCGAATGAACGGGTAAGGGACGCGATCTCGTCCTTTCCCCTGGGTTCCAGTTTAAAATCCAGATCCCCTTTTGCAACCCGTCTTGTAGCCTGTTCCAGCCGGATGATCGATGTCCGGAAAGAACCCAGGATCATCACCCCGGTTACTGAACTCGATAAAAGCAGGATAAAGAAAAGAAGATATATCCCCCTGACAATATGGAGGGGAGCGGCAAACTCAATGGAACTCAAGTTGATGCTGAAAAACAACTTTGCGTTTTCCGGGCCGGTAATAAAAGAAGGATCATACAAATGGCTTCTGGCAGGGTAATCCCTGGAAAGACGGGCGAGTAAGTCGTCGGGTTGCATGATCGTTCCTTTTGTTATATTACTGATACTCGAGACAAGCACCATATTCCAGGAATCAAGGATAATAACATCGAGTCCTTCGGGGATATTATCCAGAACATAATAGATGTCTTCGATTTTCCTGGTCTTATGGAAGGTACGTACCATCCAGTGCATGATTTCGCTTTGCCGGTTTACTTCATCATCATTCATCCGTAAAAGGAATACACCATAACTGATAATCACGGTTAGAAAAAACGGGATCACAATGATTGCCGCGATTAAAAAAGCAAACTTACTCCTTAGTTTCATACTCCATGGCCTTTCCTGTTCTGCATGTTAGAGCCTGTATGAAACATATATCCCGCCCCATAGACATTCTGTATAAAAACAGGGTTTGAAGGGTCGGGTTCTATCTTTTTTCTTATACGCTGGATATGTATGGCGACTGTTGCCAGATCGCCGTACTTTTTTGCCCATATCTTTTCATATAATTGAGAAGCGGAAAATGTTTTTCCCAGGTTAAGCACTAAAAAGCGTAGTACCTCAAATTCCTTTGCTGTCAGGAAAATCCTCTTATCGTTTTTAAACAGCAGGTACGCATCCGGGTCAAGGGAGAAATCCCCGAAATGGATACTGCCCTTTTCTTCCCCCGCATTCGACACCCTTCGAAGGAGGGCCCTGACCCTGGCAACAAGAACCTTTGGGGAAAAAGGTTTTACGACAAACTCATCCGCACCGATTCCCAGGCCAAGAATCAAGTCTTCATCTGCCTTACGGGCAGACACGATGATAACAGGAATGGGATTTTCCTTTCGTATTATTTGAAGAAATTCAAACCCGTCCATTCCCGGAAGGTTTATATCCAGAATCACAAGGTTAAATACAGATTTTTTCAACTGTTCAAGTCCATTTTCCGCAGTGGG
Source organism: Spirochaetales bacterium (assembly GCA_016935735.1). Taxonomy (GTDB): domain Bacteria; phylum Spirochaetota; class Spirochaetia; order SZUA-6; family JAFGRV01; genus JAFGRV01. The sequence goes on from JAFGQK010000329.1 coordinate 24,785, forward strand.
ACTCAAGACCGCTTCCATGCCCTCTTTTTCCAGGTAAAGACCGATAAGTTGTGCGATGTCTTCTTCGTCTTCAATAATTAATATTTTCGCTTTCATGCTATTACCGGAACTCTAAAACTTTCCACTCCCTAATGAAATATCCAGGTTAATCCCGAAACTCCTCCCCATAAAGGAAAACTCGTCCGTATCACTCCCGTATATAACAGGAAAGCTTAAACCCGCCTGCATATATTCCATGATTTTCCAGGTCACTTCCGGTATCACCTGGCCTGAACCGTCCGACAGGTTTGCCACCCAGAGGAGGAGAGCGCTGAAATCCGATTCAAATATTTCACTCCAGCTTAATGAGCATGCCGTATAGTGCATACCGGGCAGTACCATATCCCGGGATGATATCTCTTCTGATGCTATAAGTGAACCTATCCCGGTCTGGTTTTTGAAAATGGACGGATCACTGTAGCCATACCCGTTAAAATAGTACTGTCCGGCAAAGGTGATTGATTCCCATTCCGTATCAAACTGGTTAAATAAGAGAAGAAACCCGATTGTACCGGAAAAGAAAAACTCATCATCCCGGTCTACAGCCGTAAGACCGAACGGATGTTCCATGCTTATTTCCGTTTCCTTTATAAACCTTTTATTGGCACCATAACTTAAAACCCCTTCGGCAAACATATTCACCCCATTCATAAATGGATAGGTAACGGTAAGAACACCCATCGGGGCTGAATCCTTCTGATAAAAGGCGCCGATTCCTGTTTCCACGTTTCCAATAACAAACTCGAACTTCGGGGCAATAGCAATATCCTCCGGGTATGAAACATCTTCGGCAATAATATACAGATAAAGATTGTGAATGTCTATCGGGATATGGGTCTTTAAGGAAACCGGGCCTTCCCGTTCTGCCTCCGGATCTTCCGGGTCGATAGGGGTAAGATTCAGGACATCGGCAGGACTGAAAAAATACCCCACACCCCATTTCAGGGTGTGTTTCCCTGCCCGGAAAAAGATCGTATCCTTCCAGGTAAAATCGGCAAAGAGTTCCTTTATACTGATAATATCATCCATTTCCCATTCTTCATCCGTGGTAAAGGGGGCGGTGATATCTGTCTTTCCGAATACACGGAAATCCTCATCCGGCCGTGCATCGAAAAAAATGGTCGCTTCCAGTGTTGTGTCAAGTTCTACAACATCTGCTTCTGCGATATTGTCAAAAACATATTTCGCCGAAAGATCCTTCTGCTGCCAGGTCCAGGACGGGTGAAAGCTGAACTGGAATTTTCCCCCCAGTTCCACTGTTTCATTTTTTAAAAGGAGTTTATCAATGCCGGAATCAAGTTCTGATTCGTCGAACTCCTCCACCATCTCATCTTCACTTTCTCCTGTCCCGGTTTCTTTGTCTTCACCTTCATCCCCGATAATCATGTCGTCCCCGAATAATTCGTCTTCATCAATATCCGTATTTTCATTCCCGTACACTGCCGGCACGGAAAAAACAATCAAACAAATTAAAAATAATAACAGGTATCTCATCATGGCATCCCCCCTAACGGTTCACTCTTTCCACATACATTTTTGTAAACACCTGATCCTGCAGATTCTCCAGCGAGATATTGGTCATGGTTATCTGCGTTTTTCTTCCTTCTGTCAGTTCATCGACAAAAAGCATTTTGGAAGGCAGGTATTTATCCCCTACTTTTGTATAATTGGGGAAAAAACTGGTCCGCATATGACGCTTGTTCAGGCTGTAATCCTCTGCTTTTAAAACCAGGTTATTATCTTTTCTTACCCAGAGTTTCTCGTACGGATATGTCACCTCATCATTACGTGCTTCCAAATTTAAGATATATACGTCGTATTTTCCCAACTGTCCTTCCTCCCAGGAAGCAACTTTATAATCCCTGCTGTACGACCGTTTCCTGAAATCGGAATTATGTGCATCTGTTCCCTGGAAGTTTTCCTTAAATGAAGAATGGGAAAACTTTCTGGATTCAGGATCATAAAACCAGAGGTTGTCTTCTATCCGGAGGTACCCCTGTCCTTTTTGTGTTGCAGGCTCAAGAATCAGGATAAGAAACTTATCGTCCTTATCCCGGCGGAACTGGTTTACCTTCATGACCTTTCTCCCTTCTTCAGGATCATCGGATACAATAGTCATGACCGATGAAAAATCATTTTGCTCGAATGTACTCATACTGTCGATGCTCTTGAAAATGGCATCAAAATCAGGTTCCGCCGTATACCCTGGCCAGCAGATGATACATATACACAAAGCGATTCCTATTTTCCTCATAAATTTCCTCCTTTACAACGTAACTAAATTCTGCTTCTGGCCATCTGACTCGCTGGTCCACTGGCCATCCAGTCCTCTGACTCGCTGTCCCTTCTCCCTTCTGACTTCTGACTTCTGACTTCTCCCTTCTGACTTCTGACTTCTGACTTTCTAATAATGTGTCCCCAATGCTTTTGCGGGATCCAATTTTGCGGCCTTCTGTGCAGGAAATAAAGCAGCCAGCACACTTGTCCCTGCAATAACCAGTATATTGATAATGATACTTACCGGCATAAAGCGGAAGGTAAGCTTTCCGTTATTTAAAAAGATAAAAAACGGGTTATTTGTACTGAATGGGATAATGGAGAGAATTCCTGCTATACCTGATGCAATAACAAGACCGGCAAAAGCCCCGAATAAAGCAATGTAGAATGCTTCCGTAAGGAATAATCCCCTTACCCCGTTTTTCTGCATGCCGATTGCACGGATAGTACCGATTTCCCTTGTCCTTTCCACCAGGATCATCCTGAATGTATTGGTAATACCAACCATAATAATGACAAGCAGGATAAGAAAAATAGCATAAATTACCGTGTTCAATACATCCACCAGGGCCATCACATGTGACATCATATCATTTAATGTCACCAGTTCGTACTTTGTCCCTTCCCATGATTCTTCCTCCTTACTCCCTGACATCATCCCGAACATCGAATGCATCTGCTGCCCTGCTTCATCCTCACCCCGGGTATCATCTCTCGGGACGACAGGTGCAGCTTCTGAAAGGGCTTTGTAGAGTTGTTCAGCACTCCTGTCGATTTTACCCATATCCTTTAAAAAGATGTTATACATCTGGAATTCACCCTCTTTCAGGTTGATAAGCCGGTTCAGGAATTCTATATGGGTATATGCAGAAATACTCCCGAACATATCCGAACCCTGGGTAAGTGCAATCACTTTGCACTCCCCGACATTCTGCTGTCCGGTAACTGTCTGGAGTTTTACAAGCAGGGCTTCCCCGGCCTGGACCCCGAGTTTCTCTGCCGTTTCGGTGGATAGTACAATGGCATTGGGATTTTCCAGACCATCCAGACTTCCTTTTGTTATGATAAGTCTTCTGCCGAAATATGATTCATCTGTCCAGTCGACGCCTTCGATACTCTGCATCAATTCCTTTGAACCGAAAATAAGTGTGCAAAAGGCGTACGACCGTTTTGTAATATACTGGACATCATCACCCAGATCAGCTGTAAGGCTATTAAGGAGTGTGTCATCCCGGATAATTTTAAGTGTCCTGCCGGATTCTGTTAACTCCTTCCCCTGGATATAGATATGCCCTGCCAGTAATTGGGAAAAGTTTTCTTTTACATTTTCCACACTCCCTACCGCCACACTGTTTATTAAGGTTATAATCATAATGCCGAAGGCAATTGCACCGCCAAGTAAAATACTTCTTTTTTTCTGCCTTTCTATGTTTCTGAATGCAAGAAAAAGTGTTGTCATATCTTCCTCCTTCAGTCCGAATGAATTGCCTTTACCGGCTGAATTTTCAAGGCAATCCAGACAGGGTACAGACTCGAGATCATCCCGATAAGGATAATAACCACCATGGATTGAATAATTGTTCCCGGGGAAATGACCGGATAGAAGACTTTTCCCCCAAAGATTACTTCAAAGAACATATTCGGTGCAGTAATACCGGTTGCACCTAATAATCCCAGTACAGCAGTACCCGCCATTATCCCAATCGCGCCAAAGACTATTGATATGAGAATCGTTTCCATAATAATCATACCGCGGACAAATCCTTTTTGTGCACCCAGCGCACGCATTGTCCCGATTTCGAACATCCGTTCATTAATGGAAATAACAAGCGTGTTCATGATAATAATCACTGCCACACATGCAATAATCAGGATCACAACATTAAATATGATTTTGAGTGTATTTGCCATTTCACCGATTGGCCCAGCGCCCGATTTCCAGCCCGATATTTTTTCAAGGATTCCCTTTTCCTTGAAAAAACGGTTAAAATCAGCTGTTACCTCCCGGATAGATGCTTCATTCTTTAGCTTAAGCAGGAGAAAATGCCATGCCCCGGAATCGGTCTGCAAAAGTTTATCACGTTCAGAGGTATCCCCGAGAATGGAAAGGAGATCTTCTTCTGTTTGCGAGTAACTGATATCAGAATTAATCATATCATCCTGCCCGAACATATCATCTTCATCCGGTTGTTCGATAAGATCCACTTCATCATCATCCGCTTTTACCACAAGCTCTGCACCAAGGGTCATCCCGTTAAGGGACCGCAAGCTGTCAATATCGATCAAACTTACCATATTCAGCTGCATGTTCGAGCTGATAAAACGGAATATCCCGCGAACGGTAAGCTCCCTGATTTTGGCACCGCTTCCTGCACTTATCCCGGTTAACAGAACATGATCCCCTGCCCTTATTTTTATGTTCTCTTTCTCTTCTATCAAGGAGGCGATACGTTCGGAAAGAATAAGCCCTTCCTCCCCCTGTTTCAGGAAACCGCCTTCAAGGAATTCGAGATTCCCGGGAAACATCTCAAGGTATGCTCCCGGATCAATCCCAAAAAGGATGGTAAATCCCACTGCCTCTTCCCCAATGGATATCCGTGCCATTCCCGTTCCCTGGCCGGATACGGCAAGCACATCAGGATGAGTCTTCGCAAATTCGAGAACCTGGAAATAGTTTGGGATTACTGGAAGCCTTTCATTCATCCTGTCGAAACTCATGGCTCCGAATAAAGTAAGGGGAGAATCACTTTCCCCGGTTATAATGAGGTGCCCTGTATAATTATCGATATAATTCTTTTCAATCCCGAGGGCAGCAGTATCGATCATAGAATTCCCGATAACCAGAATGGTAATGCCAAAGGTAATAAGGATACCGATAATAAGGGTTTTTACTTTATGTTCCTTTAAATTACGCCATGCAATCCTGAATAAAGCCATGTCACCTGTCCTTTCGTTCTTCTGACTTAATCCGGCCATCATGCAGGTAAATAATATGATCCGCGATCCCGACAATTGCAGGGTCATGGGTGGAAAAGATAAAGGTTGTCTGCTGTTCCCGGTTTATAGTTTTCATGAGTCCGATGATTGTTTCACCTGTCTTCGAATCCAGGTTTGCCGTGGGTTCATCTGCCAGTACGATCTTCGGTTTTGTGGCAAGTGCACGGGCAATTGCCACACGCTGCCTCTGTCCACCGGAAAGCTCATATGGCCTGTGTGTTATCCAGTCGGTAAGCCCGACAGATTCGACGATATAGCATACCCACTCCTTCCGTCCTTTTTTACTCATCTCGTTTTTTCCCAGGAGAAGGGGAAACTCCACATTCTCATATACATTCAGTACCGGGATCAAATTAAAGGTCTGGAAAATGAACCCGATCGCGCTATGACGCAGACTCGTAATCTGGCGGTCAGATAATCCGCTTGTTACCCTTCCTGCTATTTCAACAGTCCCTTCTGTAGGAGTATCAATACAACCAATCATATTGAGGATTGTGGTCTTTCCCGATCCGGATGGCCCGGCAATGGAAATGAAATCACCCTTTTCAATCCGCAAGCTGATTCCCTTTAATGCCTCGACATTATGCTTGCCAAGGGGATATATTTTCCCGACATTATGAAGATTGACAATTCCCATAAAGACTCCTTCCTTTTATTGTATTTATATAATACATACACAAAAAAGGATAAAATCTTCATTAAGCAGGGATAAAGAAATATAAATTTTTTATTTATTTTTACCTGATTCGCATACACGGTTTGTTATGCTGTTTTTATTAATTTACTCTTTTATTAATCCACTCTATTGATTAATTCCATTAAATCGCTATACTGATATTTAAGTCCGCAAATCCGTATTACTGTTTTGAACAGGCCGGTACAGGCACGGGCAGGTGTATAGCTTCCCGGAATAAATCAGATACGGTTTATGTGATTATGTGATTGTTGTTTACTGATATTTAAGGAGGAAATTATGTCAACCCCGCAGCTTGATAAAGCTTTTTTTGACTGCCATGTTCATCTATATAATTTAAGCCATGCAGGATTCCTTGCATATATCAACAGGCTTCTTCTAAACAAATCCATTTCGATAAATGATCTTATAAAAAATAAATTCCTTAAAATTATCATACGAATTTTCAGCTCCGATTCAATGATCTGGGATATTCTTAAAAAAATCATTCTCATTATCATACTTCTCGGTATATCCGCAGCAGGATTTCTATTCGGAAAATTATTTCTTCTGGATTATTTTCTAAAATCTTCTTCCATGAGTCTTACTGCAAAAATAATTATTTCAATATTCATTACATTGATCCTTCTTATCGTGACAGTATTTTTGCTTATCCGGGTATCATTGCTTTTCAAGACAAGAAAGATTTTTAATACACTTTCCATTGCAGAGAATGATATTGCAGGAATGCTTTTTTACCTGGAACTGGATTATTTAATTCTGCTGCTGGAAAAGAAAAGCGAATCAGATAATGATGTAAAAGATAAATTAGCAGAAATAAAGAATAAAGTAAAACACAACAGGATGAGCCCGGAGAAGGCAAGAGAAGAATATATCCAACTCATAAAAGATACATTTAAGAGCGGGAAAAAAACGGAATCGTATAATTTTCATGCAGGGAACATGGATTTTAATAAAGTGATTCTTGCACCGCTTATGATGGATTTCAAAGGAAAAGGATATGAGGGGAGTGAAAAGATATACTATAATATGCCTCCCCAAAAGCAGATAGTCGAGCAGGTTGTCGATGTGTTCAATGGCATGAAAAGATATAATAGTAAAAGCGAGTTTAAAATATTTGAAATATACCCGTTCATGGGGATTAATACCCATAATTATGACTACAGGGAGTCTGCAATCTTTCGCGCGGAAAAAAATAGCTTAACAGAAAAGCTGATTAAGAAATTATCAGCCTCCAAAGACAAAGTAAAAGGAAAATTCGGGATATTCAAGGAAAACAATGCCGGGATACTGCTCCCGATAGAAGAACTGGATTCGGATGATGAAAAAGTATTAACCTCCTACCTTGGCAGGGGGAAGAAAAATGATAGTAAAGCACTTATCCAGAAAATTGCAGAGGAATCAAAGGAAAACAGCATCCAGAAATTGTTATATAAATATTTCGGCGATTATTCAGGCGATTCCGATCTTTATAATAAATTTTCAGATAATTATAAAAAGAATTTTATCGAAGGACATTATGATGGGAATATAGATAAAATCAGGAGCTTCTTTTTTGCAGGGATAAAACTCTATCCTCCTTTAGGATTCAATCCCTGGCCGGAGGAGAAAAATCAACTCTCCTGGAAAAATCAGGGGAAAAAGGAGGAATATGCACAGGAAAAGGTTGAATTCATCTATTCTTTTTGCGTAAAAAGGAATATCCCCCTGACCGTTCATTGTCAAAAGACCAGTTTTGCCACCATTGATGTTGCCACAAAGGATAACTATACATCTCCCGAAAAATGGGATAATGTCCTGAAAAAGAACAGCTACGAAAACCTCAAAATTAATTTTGCCCATTTCGGATTAAGTGATAAGGAGTACAGTATTACATTAAATAACTGGACCAGACACATTATCAATAACCATTTAGCAAAACCGAATGTATATGCGGATTTTGCTGCTAAAGGTATGAAACGGTTGTCATATAATTTTTATAAGAACTTTCGCAAGATAATAGATAGCTATAAGGTCGATATGACAAAAATACTTTTCGGGAGTGATTTTCCGCTGTCTTTGTTTCAGGACAATTCATACAAGGATTATATAGAATTCTTTTTCAATAATCCTTGTTTTGATGATGAACAGAGAAAACAAATGTACAATATAAATCCGGGGAAATTTTTGTTTCATATAGAGTGAGTTGTTCTCTTAAAGAAAAATCTCCTCTATCCAGTTTATGAGTTCCTGCCATTCATCCTGGTGCGTAATTACATACTCTCCCGCTTCCTTTACCAGGTCTGAAACATTCTTCCAGTCATCAACAGCATAGTTTTTGTCAAGCAGTACATTAAACCGCATGTACTTATCACCGAGAATCATCCTGCAATGGTAGTCATTTAATTCACCTGTCCCGATCATTAATATCTGCAACAGCGGTATTGCCGGTTTTCCATAAGGATTAATCCATTGTGCCGCACCCCAGTCTTCGTCCTTTTTCTCAATTTTCATTGGGCCTGTTCCTGTACCAAGGGAAAGAAGGCGGACATTTTCAAGCCCGGCTTTTCCCAACTCCGGGTCAAGGGCTGCCGACAGTGCGGCAAGGGAAGGATTGGCGGTAAACATTCCGGCACCGATATATCCCTGGTAATCCGGAAAATAGACAGGATCTGCACATGTTCTTAAGGCAACATCCGTAACACGTTCTTTGCTGTATGGTGACCCGGCAAAATTATGAAAATAAACCGGGTGGGAGGCCCCTTTTTCATCTATCATAAATGATGGAACAACGACATCGGTCTGTAATGAACTTAAAGCAGGGTTACGGGGAAATTGTTCTTCCAGAAGGGTTTTATAATGTTCAAAAGTATAGAAAGGCCTGTTTATCCCCTGGTCAAATCCGGGAGGCACCGGGTACTTTGCATATAATTTCTCCCCGTTCTTTAGATAAAAATCGAGAATTTCTTGAGGAGTTTTCCCGTGGGCGAGTGAAAGAGTGATAATCCCGCCGGAAGAGGTCCCTGCATAGAGGTTGATATTATAGAGAAGCCGGGGGACAGCCTGTTCAAGCATAAGCAGGATTTTTGCTGTTAAAGCACCTTTCATACCCCCGCCGTCAAAAGCGATAATGCAGTAATGAGATCCGGTATCTTTTGAAGAGACCGGTTGTACCTGTTCCGGCAGTTCATGTTTCATGTCCTCTGCCGGTACGGATTCCGGTACCTGTTCTGGCGGAGTTTTGCAGGCTATAATAAAAAGCATGGAAAACAAAAGGATGAAAGTAACTGGTTTCATGATAAACTCCTTTCGCTATGAAAAATGAAAAAAAGGGAAAAATGATAATTATTATATGAAATTATCTTTATGAATGCAACCTGTTAAAAATCATTGCATCAATCATAATACTTATTAAGCAGAATCAAAAACAATTTTGCAGGGGGGAGCCGCGGATAAAAGAAGCTTAATGTAGAAAATGGGATTTTTTTATTTACCATTTTGAGTATTTTTCCAAGAATCCGGTCATATTCGTAAACCGATGTTTCCAGTAATTCATTTACATCTGTATGTTTTGAAAGATAAATGATGTTATTTATCAATTCCTTTACCGTTTTTGCAGAAAGATGTTTTTCAAGTTCAAGAAGATTCTTTTCCACTTCCAGGTATTTTTCCCGGATAGCTTTTACAAGCTCTTTGAACGTATAAAGCTTTAATTTTTTTATATTAAGACTCCAGGCAGCACACTCGGCAAGACAATACAGAGGTTGCCTGTAAAGCCTCATTTCCTTTGGCAGCAACCCCCTTATCTGCAATTCCCTGTTTGTTCCGCCTTTTTTCCACCCACTGAACTCAAGAAGAGGGGAATAATCAACACGCGTGGTATCGTCATATAAAAGACGGTCAAGTGCTGCATATAATTTTTTATCTGAATGGTAAAAATAATCGATCCCGTCTATTTTACCAAAGACCTTCAGTGTATCAAGATAGCCTAATTCCCTGTAGTCCCGGAGGAATTTCTTATCAAAATCCAGGAGGCTCCCCATTTTAATGGAGTTTTTTATATAGATCGTATCTGTACCTCTTATATCGGGACGCTTGTTCCACCCGATCCCGGATATATCGATAACGATAATTTTTTTATAACCACGTTCTTTTGCCAGGGAAAACGGGATATTGTTGTAAATACCACCGTCGATAAACTTCTTTTTCTTAATCTCTGTCATGGTAAAACCGGGTAAAGTGGCGCTCGCCAGGATATAATCCAGGAGATAGCCATGTTCCATATCTTCTATAAAAATTTCCGTGGGTTTTAACTCATTAACCTGGTAGGTAACAATACCGAAATCCATCCCGCTGTTCCTTATTTTTTCTTCATCAAGATGCATTTCCAGCATCCGGCGTAAAGGCTGGTTGTCGAATCCGCCTTTTTGTTGAACATCCTTCTGAAGTTTGTTGATATATTTCAAGTTCTTCCTGTTAATCTCTATCTGGCCGTCTTTTATTAACTGATCCGGGATTGTTACAATATCACCAATACCGATATTCTTTAATATCGAATCTGCCTTTTTATACTCACCCTGTGCAACAAATCCCGCTACAATCGCACCAACAGAACTGCCGATTACCGCGCTTATTTTAATCCCTACTTCCCTTAAAGCCTGCCACGCACCGATGTGATAAACACCTTTCGCCCCTCCCCCGCTTAAAACCAGGGCATAACCATCATCTTTCACCACTCCCTCCTTTATTCATGTTTCATTAATGCAGTATTATCGAAAATACTACAGGAAAGATACATCCGTATTCTTCCAAATAAAAGTGAATGGCGGAAGAATACGGAATCCGGGCACCAGTTGCCCTGTGCATTAAGACATCCCTTTTTATTTTTGTTAAAAGACTGGAAATAATCATCACTATGCATGATTCCGAGGAATTTCCTGTTAAACGTCAATTTAACGCCGAACATATACCCTTTGCTTTCCAGTTCCTCTTCGATTTCCGGGTCTATATGAATGGAGATAATATGCAGGATATCTTCGGACTTGTCTTTATAGCTGTCCTTTTTAAAAAACAACCTGAGTGTCTGTGAATTACTCTGTTCAATAAAGTCTATTTTCTCCGGGAGCAGCATCACTTTCCCATACCTGTTTTTCTTTGCAAGCCGCGAATAGGCAGCAAGGGTGGAATTCCGTACGAGTTTATACGAATAATAGCCTGGCTGGTAACGGATTCTTAAAGAACTGCTTATGCTGATAAGAAAGTTTTCTATATCATCCCATAATTCCTTCCCGATAAAATAAGCACCCAGCAGGGAAAGAAGGGATTCCACTGATAGAAATGACGCAGGATGAAAGAAATAAAAAATGCTAACAATGATTACACCCAGTAAAATACCGAAAAGCTTATTAAACTGGCTTGTTATTTCCTGGTATGCAGAACGTTGATTTGATTGAATATCCTTTACATATTCCTCGAAAGGACAGAATGTTATATTTTTGGATGTGATATTCCTGCTGTACGGATAAAGAACAAAATGACATTCCACGGAAGAATAGTGTAACAGGTTATTATGATAAGTAAGTTCTACATCATAAACGTGTTCCATCTGGTTGTTCTTTTTCAGGGTAATGATGTTTTCATATGGCAAGGTCTTTTTCTTCATGGGAACCCGGGAATCATTTAACACTAAAATGGATTTTTTTTCAAGTAAGAAAAAACTGCTAAAATTACTGCTACTGCTTTCTGATAAGGGGTATTGACATCAATTACTGAAAAGAAATATCCTTATCAACAGCAAAAGGCCGGGAACAAGCGGTGTCTATGGAACAGTGGCCGGGAGAATAACGATAAGGAATAAGCAAACCAGGAGAATGATTGTACGTAAAGAAGCTACACAGACCGGCAGGGAGTTATGTCCTTTGTCTGAAAAAGATATAATGGCTTTCAGGTCGATGGTATATGGTTATTATCACACATATGGAAGGATTCTTCCCTGGCGAAATACTCAAAACCCCTATCATATTTTAGTTTCTGAAATCATGCTCCAGCAGACACAGGTACACAGATGCCTGGAAAAATATACCCGTTTTATAGAAAGATTCCCGGATTTCGTATCCCTTGCATCTGCCCCTTTCCAGGAAATACTTTCCCACTGGCAGGGGCTGGGATATAACAGGAGGGCACTTGCATTAAAAAGGATTGCACAGGAGGTTCTGCATACTTATAAAGGAAAGCTCCCGGCTCAACGGTCATGCCTTATGACACTGCCGTCGATAGGAAAAGCCACTGCAGCATCAATCCTTGCCTTTGCATTCAACAAGCCCGGAATCGTGATTGAGACCAATATTCGTGCCGCTTATATATATACATTCTTTCGCACAAAAACAATGGTAAAAGATTCGGAACTCCTTCCTTTCATAGAATGCACCCTGGATAAACAAAATCCGCGGGAATGGTATTACGCACTCATGGATTACGGAGCCGATATAAAAAAGAGACACCCATCCATTACAAGGCAAAGCGCCCATTATAAGAAACAATCCCCATTTCATGGCTCGGACCGCCAGATACGGGGGAAAATTTTAAAAGTTCTTACAAAAAGAAAGCATGTCACTTTTAAGTATCTCTTTAAGGAGATACAGGGAAATATAGAACGGATCAGGAGAATTCTGAAAACACTCATGGAAGAAGGATTTATTATAAAGAAAACAGGGTATTATACCCTTAAAAAATAGGAAATATTGCTTTTTTATTTTTTTTTATGTACTTTCTATTAAAGAAAAACTCATTATAAGGAGGTTCTAATGGAATTTACCCATGTTGATGGAAAAAATAAAGGCAAGGTACTTCTCTATGCTATCAGCACCTGTATCTGGTGTAAAAAAACAAAACACCTTTTAACTGATCTTGGGATTGCTTATGATTATATCGATGTGGACCTTCTTTCTGAAAAAGAAAAGAGTGAAATACGAAAAGAAGTATTAAAATGGAAGGATCGTGTTGCATACCCATTAATAGTAATAAACGGCGAACAGTGTATTCCGGCTTATGAACCGGAAAAAATAAAGGAGACCCTCGGAAAATGAAGGAAATAGAACCAGACAGGGAAGAAATTGATTCACTCTATGAGAAATTAAACAGGGATGCGGAGGCAGGGGGATATCACCTTAATCCTGATATCGAAGTAACAAAGGAACTTGTGAAAGGTCTCATTATTAATAAAACCCGTTACGGATATGAAGCATGTCCCTGTAGACTCGCTTCCGGGATCAAAGAAGGGGACCTGGATATTATCTGTCCCTGCGATTACAGGGACCCGGATCTGTCAGAATATGATACCTGTTATTGCAGCCTTTATGTTTCAAATGAAGTTGTCCAGAGGAAAAAGAGTGCAAAACCAATTCCGGAAAGGCGTCCCACGGAAGAAGAAAGAAAAGTGAAAAAAGACAGGGTAAAGGATCAGACAACGCTCACCACCCTCACCTATCCTGTCTGGAGATGCAGGGTATGCGGGTACCTCTGTGCACGGAATGAACCTCCAGGAACATGCCCGGTCTGTAAAGCAAAAAAGGAGCGATTCGAGAGGTTTATTTAAGGATGAAAAACAAACCTTAGAAATTTATCTTATTTACCTGGATTTTAAAACTTATTCGTTGAATAATGACACATAAGAGAAAATAGAGATTGCTCCCAATAAGTATGATATAAAACGTTAAATCAAGACGGTTAAAAAAACCGGCTATGATAAAAATCAATTGATTACTTATAAATCCGACATTATTTAGAAGAAGCAGGATCCAGCCATTATAGTTTTTGTAATTTCTTCCGAAAAGTGCCATCTTTTCTTCCGGAATATCATGATTATTCTTGTGAAAGTTAAAATATCCCCTATACTTTTTTATCAATACGATATTGGACGCCAGAATATGACAGAGGTTGAGAAACATCATGAAAGTAATTAAAATTTTTGTATGAATCTTTTTTTCTGCTTTTATTTTTTTTCTTAGGTCATCGAGTGTAACCCTCTTCTCCTCCAGATCCTCTGGCAGGAATTTCGTTTTATCTTTTGTTGAATATAAAAAAAACTCATACCGGAGGAATCCCTGGGTATATATATGTATAAGAAGAGAAAGGGCAGCAATACCCGTTAAAATCCACCAATATGCCCCTGTTTGAGGATTTTGTTTAAACAGGGCAAAAGCCGTTCCCAAATATACTGCAACGAGTGAAATGCCATCCCCTATACCATCCAGGACAACACCGAACCGGGTTGTTTTGTCGGTTAATCTTGCTAATTGACCATCTGCAAAATCAAACACCTGGGAAACAATGAGAACCATGGCTCCGTAGAAAATCGATTCGACTGTTCCCATGAAAAAAAGAACACCGCCCCATATTCCCAAAATTCCCCTTATTATGGAAAGCATATTAGGAGAAATTTTCAGACTTTTTGATAACAGGGCAACCAGGAAACCTACAGGTCTGAAAATAAAGGTACCTGCCAACTCTTCCGTATAAAAAGGTTTTACTGACTTAAAATACAATTTTTTCACCCCTGAAAAAAATGAACTTATTTTCGCTTTCATCTAACACCTGTCATTATCATTTAAAGTATTGTTTTATCATCAAGAAGAATACGATTCTATTGCCATGATCTAAAACAGGACCCATATTAATAAATCTGCCCTGTGTTGTCAACAATATTAAGAAAATAGGGTGCGATTTCCCAATCAGGTTTTTTTAACAAAAAACCGCACCTGTTCACCTCTCGGTTAACCACTCATCTTCACTAATCGACAC
>JAFGQK010000330.1 GCA_016935735.1 Spirochaetales bacterium
AGATCCAGAAAGGATCCGGCCAACGCAAGTGTTACGGGTTGAAAATCTTGGAATAATACCAAGATTTTCACCCATAGTAACACAGAAATAGATAGAAAAATCTGTATAATCGTGATATTATCTTGCCGACCATTCAAAATCCATGGATACGAATTCCCGGGAACTGAAAACCTATATCCTGGAAGATATCCTTACCCTGTTTATAAAAGGTGATTACCTGTTTTATATTAAATTTGCAGGAACATCGGAGATATTGTATGCAGATGAAATAACAGGAGAAGAGAGTATCAGGGACTTCGCGATATTATTCAGAAGGGAACACCGGATTTAGCATATACTGATATAGGACTTGCTCAGAGGGACGCAGATTAAAGAAAATATTAAAAAATCCGAGTAAATCAGAGTTAATCTGTGTCTTTAAAACCTGGATGGAATATCCTTTATTTGCAGCTATGCCGTGATATGTTTCTTCTATATCTCTTCCATAGTAAATAATCTTATCATAAGTAAATAATCTTATCATAAATCCCGGGGTTTGGGGAAAATAACTTCCACCTTCCAAAGATCAATTTTTATAGCGAAAAGAACCCGATTTTAAAATTACATCTTTTTTAAATAAAACCTTTTAACTTAGCTCGTGTATATGCTACAATAGTAAATGTTGTGGGCTTAAGCCTTCGTTATGAAAATATAAACAATTATTATTTAAAGAGTAGGATACTTATACTATTGGAGTGAAAATGGAAAAAGACCTGAATACGGAAAACACCCGGGACCTGCCTGCACTTTTTAAGAAACTCTATGATATTATCGTCCTCCTCCGCGAGCCTTCCGGGTGTCCCTGGGATAAAAAACAGACTGCCCGGTCAATAAGAGGGAATTTGATTGAAGAAGCATACGAGTGTGTAAGTGCGGTCGATGAATCGGATGATGAAAACCTTAAAGAAGAGCTGGGTGATCTCCTCCTGGTGATTTCAATGATTATCAGAATAAAGGAACAGGAACATGCGTTTACTTACAGTGAAGTACTTAAAGAAATCTGCGCCAAGCTTATCCGGCGGCACCCCCATGTATTTGGAAACGAGACCCTGAAGACCGCAGAAGAAGTGGTGATAACCTGGGAAAAAATCAAGACTGATGTAGAGGGCAAGAAAACGGAACACTCGATCCTTGAAAATATCCCCGGCGCACTCCCCCCCCTTGAAAAGGCACTGTCCATACAGAAAAAGGTATCCAAAGTGGGATTCGACTGGAAAAAGCTTGAACCTGTCTGGGAAAAGCTCGATGAGGAGATACAGGAATTCAAGGCTGCCGTTCAGAACAACATGAGTGAACAAAGTGAAGAAGAACTCGGTGATATCCTTTTTACCATCGTGAATATCGGCAGGCTGCTGAAAATAAATTCTGCTTTAGCATTACACCGGACAAACGATAAGTTTATGAAACGGTTTATTGAACTGGAAAAGCGTACCAGGGAAAAAGGGATAAAGCTTGAAGATGCAGGGCTTGAAATACTTGACAGGATGTGGGATGAGATTAAGAATGAAGAGATTAAGGCGTAATGAAAGAATGGAGGAAAAAGCTATGAATACGACAATCAAGGGGAAATGGGCACTGGTAACCGGGTCCAGTCGCGGTATAGGGCAGCAGATTGCACAAGGTCTTGCACGACTGGGGTGTCATGTCTATGTCCATGGGAGAAAAAAAGAAAATACGGAAAAAACCATAGTGCTGCTAAAAGAATATGATATAAAAGCCGTCCCGGTCCAGGCAGAGTTATCCTCTGAAACGGAAATTCAGGCTATGGTAAAAGAAATTTTTAATTCGACCGGTGGTGTTGATATTCTGTACAACAATGCTGCGGTAATGAGTGAAGCTGCTCCTGTATGGGAAATCCCCCGGGAGGAGTGGAAAAGGGTTTTTCAAATTAACCTCTATGCAGTGATTTCCCTCTGTAATGCTTTTGCCCCGGAAATGAAAAAACGGAAATATGGCAGGATCATCAACCTTTCGTCCGGGATCAGGGACCAGCCTGATCTTTCACCGTACAGTGTAAGCAAGGCCGCAATCGATAAATACTCGAAAGATATCGCTTATGAATTAAAGGATGATAATGTCCTGGTCAACTATCTTGACCCGGGATGGTTGAAAACCGACCTGGGCGGTAAAAATGCATGGTTCGAAGTGGAAACTGTCCTTCCCGGTGCTCTTGTACCTGCACTTCTGGAGGATAGTGGTCCAACAGGAGAATATTTCTATGCACAGGATTATAAGTATTTGAGGTTATAAAATAAATAGTAGATTTAGAATACTTTCAACCCGGGATGTTTATTTGCTTCCTCCACAATCGGTCCCCGAACAGCGAAACCGAGTGCCAGGCCACTTCCTCTTATTACCAGTAACCTGTCC
Organism: Spirochaetales bacterium; assembly: GCA_016935735.1. Classification (GTDB taxonomy): domain Bacteria; phylum Spirochaetota; class Spirochaetia; order SZUA-6; family JAFGRV01; genus JAFGRV01. The sequence goes on from JAFGQK010000330.1 coordinate 2,410, forward strand.
CCAATCCTGATTCCATACTTTTCCAGTGTTGCCGGCGGAACAGTAATACCTCCGCTGCGCAACTCAACCCAGCAATACGGTCTCCCTTTATAAAAGATGATTTTTCCTTCGGGAATCCTGAATTCCCCTAATTCCGGATGAACTTTTATTACTGTTCCTAAAGAAGACTTTTCCAGGCATACCCTGGACCCCAAACCAAACCCTCCTGATGTCCGGCTGCCTGGCAACAGAATGAGTTTACCGGATTTCTGAAAGTGATACTCGGTCAATGCTTCAGGAGGGATGATAATCCGTCCTGACTCACCTGTATGGGACCACCCGAATGCGTGTTTACCGCCTTTTACAAGCTGGGGCATCATACTCCTCCTTGTGGAGCAAGCAAATCCAGGGTATGCTGGATTAAACCGGGATCCAGTCTTTCTCCATGACCCGGAACTACCACATCAACCGGAAATTGGAAAAGCTTCCGTACTGATACAGGCCATTGCTTCATATCTGCATCAGCAGTATTCCCGATCTTATTTCCACTTAAAATCATACAACTTCCAAAGAGAAGTTTACGGGAAGGAAAATAAACAGCCAGTTTGTCTGGTGCCTGGGAAGGACCGGGATAGAAAACAGTTACCATTTCAGTGCCTGTATTCAAATCCAGTCCCTTTTTGATCGGAAAAATATGATCCGGGGGGACATACTGCAAATCTTTGTGTTCTTTATAATAGTGCGACTCTTTATCCCCAATCATCTCAAGAATTGCCTTTTTTGTCGAATCGCCCCGTTCATGCAGTAATTGAACTGTTAAATCAGAACCGTATACGGGTATGTCGTTTTTCAGAAAGGTCTCATTTCCTCCAAGATTATCAACATGGAATCCTGTATTAATAGCGATTATATTGCGGGGTCCAAAATACTTTTTTATCCATTCCAGTATTACCTCCGTTGCGGCCGGGGTATAGGGACTGCCGGCAATGACAATCGTTTTATCTTCCATTTCAACCAGCAGTGAATTGGCAGGCCAGGGAAAACTGTGCGTTATGACAAACACGCCGTTTCCGATTTGACGCACATACAATTCATCTGTCAGATCTATTCGTTGTAAAGGTTTTGGGAAAACCGTATTTTTCAGGTCATTACCGGATTGAGAATGCGAAAAGAAAATAATAATCAAAAAAAATAGTACCATCATTGAAATATTGCGATATATATTCATTTGTTCATCCTATACAAAATCTATCTGTATGTCAAATAACCCCGGGCGTGCCAATTCCCATCTTCTTTCAGCCATTATTACACGGGCAACCGACAGATGCGCTTTAGAATTTGCCAACGAATTCCTTTTTGTGTCGATCGGGATTAATGAGATTCCTGCCGATGCTCAAAATGCCTTTAACAGGAATGATGTGTTCAGGAACAAAACAGTCAGGCGGCTTAACGATCCCCAGGGCAACAGCCTGGGCGGATGGGATCTGGCTTTAACACCACCGGAGTAAGACCTGGTTGTAGCGATTGCCTCCAGGCCGGGGGGCCGCTGGCCGGACCGATGGCTATTGATAGAAAATATCATCCTCCCGGCGATTGTATAAATCACTGCTGTTCAGGTTTCTTCTGCTGAACCGTTTTTTTCAATTTTATAAGCTTTGTAAGAAGATCATACCAGAACGGTCCCCCCTGGCTGACAGCCAGGGCACTGATTAATATCCCGGCAATTTTAAAAATAATACTCAAAGTCTTGTCCCGGCAATCTCCGTTTTCAGGAAATGTATAGGTATTCCATCCAACAGGGATCTGCTTTATCGCATCCAGTTCCCTGTACATATCCATATCCTTTTTGTCTTTATCCGTTTTTTCAGACAGCGAATCTTCAATATAGCGGGCTGCTGCATTACTTACTGTCTCACTGAGTCTTGCATCATACCATAAGGAATTTACCAATTGTAAGGAATCGATGTTCAGGATACCGGCTATACCCAGTCCTATGAAAAACATAACAATACTTGCATATTGTTTATACAAATCAGAAGCCCGTTTCATCATGTGAGAAAACCAATCTTCAAAACGCTTCTGGACAAAGGCGATCTTTTTATTGATATCCCCATCCATTGTCCGGGCTGCATTAAGAAAAAGGATAAGTTTTTCCCTTACCCGGGGATTCTTAATCGCAGTCACTCTTTCTTCCAGGAAATCAATATCGATTTCCTTTTTTTCTTTTTGCTTTTTCTTTTTACCGTTACCGGTCCCGGATGCGGATTCCCCCATATTCTTAATGATATCCAGAAGGATGAAACCGAACTCTTTGTCCGGGATATACTCAGGATCATTTCCCTTTTTTGTATGCTCCTTTACAAGGGGATGCTCATATAATCTTTCCAGCAGATCGATTTTTTTATCTTCATCTTCGTTTTTGTTTTTACCGGTTTCACCCCCGATCATACAATTCAGAACATCCCGCAGGTTCACCGACCTTCTTTTCAGCCATACGGCTATCAACTCATATATCCATGAAGTTAAAAGACTGGTTAAAAAGAAAATAAAACAGAGACTTAAGATAAAGTCCAGAATTTTCAAACCAAACATCGCTCCCTCCTCGATAAAAAAATCTACCCTGTATTTTATATCAGTTTGCCCGGATTGTCATGTACAATATGCTATTTTAACAAGATTTTAAGCAAAATAGATAAACGTTGGCCGCCAGGTTAATGAGACCAGTATAATAAAAAAAACCTGGATAGCTTATTAATTGGATTGTGGGCTTAAGCCTTCGTTATGGAAAATATTCTCTGACACTGACAGGGTATAAAAGAATATTTACAATCTGCACCATATTAAACTGCAATTGGGTTCAATTTTCAATGAATATTCATATAAAAATGAAACCATTACCGGTAAATCGAGTATAAGATAAAGAGGGTACTTATACCCGGTTATAAAATTACCAGAAAAACGGTAAAAACAAAAAGAGGGTATTGTATGAAATCTTTTATCATGTCACGCCGTGATTTTTTTAAATTTTGCCTTGGTGGTGTTACTGTATTCGGATTAAGCACCCTGGCAAAAGCGGAAACGCCCCCGGAGGCATTTACTCTCCCGGAACTCAAGGCAGAATCTCTCCCGGAATTAAAACCGGGTGTCGTCTGGCTGGAAGCCCAGGATTGTGCGGGATGTACCGAATCCGTCCTTTCCTGCCTGACACCGGACTTAAAGGATTTTGTTCTTGATGATGTCGCAATCCGGTATCACGAAACCATTATGGCCGGTACCGGGGAAAAGGCAGAGGAAGCACTGGAAGCAGCAATTGAACAGGGTGGATATGTGCTGGTACTGGAAGGCTCGATCCCGGAAGTCGATTCCCGGTATCTCCGGGTAGCAGGGAAATCTGTGGAAGAAACATTTGTCCGGGCCGCATCGGCTGCAGCACTGGTTATTACTGCCGGTGCATGTGCTGCATATGGGGGCATACCAAAGGCAGGAACTACGGGGGCTGAAGGAGCCCGGTATTTCCTGGAAAAACACTGCATTTCCACTCCCCTGATTAATCTTCCCGGGTGTCCGGTTCATCCGCAATGGTTTTTCACCACTGTGTATGAATATCTGAACACAGGTTCGGTTGCCCTTGATGAGTATAACAGGCCACTTTCCCACTTTGCCTGCACTATACATGATAACTGCCCGCGGAGACAGCATTATGATGCAGAACGGTATCTCCGGGACTGGAATAATCCCGCACAAAAACAGTTCTGCCTGCTGCTAAAAGGATGCAGGGGAACGAAAACCCATGCAGATTGCCCGGTTATCGAATGGAACGAAAGGGCAAACTGGTGTATTGGAAATAATGCCCCCTGTGCCGGCTGTACAGAGCCTTCATTTTACCAGGATTCATCAGGGCTCTATACTCCGCAACAAAAATGTAAGTAAAGGAGAAAAAACGTATGGCAGTTATTACTATTGATCCCTTGACACGGATTGAAGGTCATTTAAAGATCGAACTTGATGTAAATCTTGGCGTTGTGACCGGTGCGAGAGCGAGCGGTACCATGGCCAGGGGTATTGAAAAGCTTCTGAAAGGAAAGGATCCCCGGGATGCAACCTATGTTACGGAACGGATCTGCGGTGTATGCTTTTCTGCCCATGGCTGGGCATCGAGCCTGGCAGTGGAAAAAGCCCACGGAACAGAAAATATCCCCAATGCAGCACGACTGCTTCGCAATCTCATTGCAGGAGCCTGCTGGCTGCACGACCATATGCTCCACTTCTATCATCTTTCTGCGGTGGATTATCTTGACCTTGGCGTATTATCACAATACACGGGAACAGATACGTATCTGAATAAAATAAGGGATCAGCTTATAGCGGAACTGAACAACCCGCCCCTGGAAGGCGAGTATATCGGTCCTTTTCTTCCGGCATATGCACCGGATGATTTCAGTATCCATGATCTCGACACAGTGGCAACCCTGGTGACACATTACCTCCAGGCTTTGGAAATGCAGGTAAAAGCTAAGAAAATGTCTGCCCTCTTCGGGGGGAAACAACCGCATCAATCCGGGATCATTACCGGCGGGGTCACAGAATTTCCCCAAAGGATTAAACGGGATGAGTTTCAGATATTGCTGAATGAAGTAAGGGCTTTTGTAGAAAATGTCTATGTGGCCGATGTCATCAATGTGGGAACCGGTCCCCTTGCACAGCTTGCCATGTCGGAGGTGGGAGTGGGATACGGTAATTATCTTTCTTATGGCGGGTTTCCTGAAAAGAACGGACACTATCTATACCCGGAAGGTGCGATGATTGAAGGAATCCTTTCCGAAACATCACGCCCGGGTATCGAACCACATATTACCGAGGATGTCACACACGGATGGTATGAACCCGGGACAGGAGGGCACCCGTCACAGACCATACAGGAGTTTGATCTTGATAAAACGGGTGCATACAGCTTTGTCAAAGCGCCAAGATTCAAAGGCCAGCCAATGGAAGTCGGGCCGCTTGCCAGGATGATGATTGCAGCAAACAGAATGGATGAAAATGCATATTATCATCATGCGGTCCAGACATTTATAAGCCTGGTCAACCAGGGAGTACAACCGGGAGCTGTTGCCCGGCATGCAGCAAGAGCACTGGAAACCCTTATGCTATGTGATGGATTGCAGCGCTGGCTTAATGAATTGAATGTATTAAACGGGGGAAGGACGGTCCCGATCCATGATACAGAACACTGGGACCCGCCGGTAACCGGGAATGGCTATGGAATGATTGAAGCACCGAGGGGTTCCCTGGGACACTGGATCAATATACAGGATCATAAAATCGACCGGTATGCGTGTGTTGTCCCCACAACCTGGAATGCATCACCCGTAGATGAATACGGGATTCCCGGGCCATATGAAAAAGCCCTTATCGGCTGTCCTGTCCCGGATCCGGAAAATCCGATAAATGTGGGGCGGATCATAAGGAGTTTTGATCCCTGTATAGCCTGTGCAGTACATATCCTTACGGCAAAAAAGGAAACAAACCATTTGATTATAGGGTAATACCGGATTGAAAAAGAATGTCCTTATAATCGGAATCGGCAATGTGCTGTTAAAAGACGAAGGAATCGGCATACATAGTATCCGGCGAATTCAAGCTGATGCAGGAAAGAAACAGTCACCCTGGCAGGGTGCAGAATTTTTAGCCGGGGGTACATCCGGCCTTGATATGCTGGAACAGCTCAAAGGCAGGGATAAAATCATTATCGTTGATGCTGCACAGACAAACGACCCGCCCGGTACCATATACAGACTCAATGAAAATGACCTGAAAACATTCACCCCGGGAGAAAAGTTGTCCCTGCATAACATTAACCTTCGTGATGTAGTGAATCTTTTATCATTCCTGCAGGAGACAATCCCGGAAATCGTCATTATTGCCATTAATGCGAAGGACATCTCCCCCGGTGAATGCCTGACAGAAGAGATAGAGAACAAAATGCCTGAAGTTCTTGCTTTGATCCATAAAGAATACACAGCGTTGGCTACGCCCACAACCCAAATCGAGAAAAGCAGGTAATATTTTATTACCTGTAATTACATCACCGCCAGGAAGGTTCTGGCCAACGCAAGTGTTACGGGTCGAAAATCCTGGAATAATACCTGAGATTTTTGCCCATAGTAACACAGCGTTGGCTACGCCCACAACCCAAATCGAGAAAAGCAGGTAATATTCTATTACCTGTAATTACATTAGCTTAAGGAATTTATTATTTTCATCATTTTTTTTGCAACCTTATGGAATCATTGTTGTCTTTATTTATAGATACAGCAAAAACTATATAAATGTAGAAATTGTCTGGATTTTATACATCTCAATAGGGATTCGTAATACTTTATCCTCTTATGACCTTATTGTATGGATAAATAATAGTAAAGAGGAGAGTAAGGTATTATGAATAATACAATTTCACTAAAATCCAATAGTTGGATACCCCAAAAAGTAAATAAAATACACAGCAAAAATAACAGGAAAAAAAGCAGGATAAAATTATTACTTACCTGCGTGTTCAAACCCTATGGGGTAACGGACGAGTATGGTGATGCTTTATGTTCCATGGAACTGTTGAACAACCAGATCACCCGTGAACAGGGAATTCATTCTCCCCGTTCCAATAACTTAAGTTTCGGCTTATACTTACTGGCAGAAAATATAGGAGTGCCGGTAACGGTTTTAGATTTTCCCTCGTGGAAGAATTTTACTCATGAGGTCGATTCCGGTAACTATACACACATAGGAATTACATTTATTGCTTCAAATGTCACAAAAACACAACGCATGGCCAATTATATCCGCAGGAACACCCCGGAAACAACAATCATTCTGGGTGGTCACGGTACTGCTATCCCGGATCTGGAGAAAATAGTGGACTGTGATGAAATTTGCCACGGAGAAGGGGTGACATGGCTTCGAAACTATTTTAAAGAAAATATTAATAGACCGATTATTCATCCAGTCGTTGGTGCTGCTATTAAGGCTTCTATTTACGGGGTGCCCTTGATGAATAAAGACGGCGTCATAATTCCCGGTGTCGGGTGTCAAAATGGATGCCGTTTCTGTTCCACATCACACAAATTTAATAAAAAGTACACAGCTTTCCTGAGCACCGGCAGCGATATTTATAAGGCGTGCAACAAAAGTGAAAAAAAGGCGGGATATACCCATTTCGGGTTAATGGATGAGAACTTTTGTAAGAATGAAATTCAAGCCCGGCAGTTACTGGTAGAAATGGAAAAGGAACAAAAGGCCTATACATTCAATACTTTTTCATCTGCCGAAGCAGTAACTCAGATGGGAGTCGATTTCCTTGTCAGGGTTGGAGTAAACCTTATCTGGATTGGTGCCGAATCGAAAACCAATATCTTTGAAAAAACAAAAGGAATCGACCTGCATAGCCTGATTGCCGATCTCCAGAAACATGGTATTAGTGTCCTGACATCTACTATTCTTTTCCTGGAGCATCATAATAAAAAAACCATTGAGGACGACATTAATTGGGCTATAAGTCTGGAGTCAGATCTGCATCAGTTTATGCAATTTGGACCTGTTCCCGGTACGCCGCTCTTTACGGATTATTTTGCTAAAGGAAAATTGATTAATGACTTTCCCTGGCAACACCGCCACGGCCAGGGCACTATATGGTTCAAGCATCCTTCTTTTACTTTGCCGGAAACATCAGTATACCTTAAAAATGCCTTTATAAAAAAATATCATGCACATGGCCCCGGGGTTCTGAACATGGCTCATACCGCCATAAGAGGCTATTTAACGGTGAAAAAGGAAATGGAAGACCGGAAAACCCTGGGATTAACCTGGGATCCGAAGACACTCAGATACACCCGGCAGACCGGATACCAGTCCGATCATTTTATGAAATTACGATTGGAATCCATACGGAAAAATGCATTAAAATTCCGGCCACTTCTTCATACAATCCTGAAATATGCCCCGAATAAACAATCAGCTTTAAAAAGCCGTACTATAATAGAGTTATTCAACAAAACTTTCGGACCAGCTTCTATAAAGGATCGCATTATGGATATTATGGTGAAAATTATCTCCTTCTGGGAAAACCGCCGGTTTCAAAAAAATGGTGTCATTATGCGCCAGCCCTCACTTATCCGGGAAATGTACCGATGCCACCAGAATAAATAATACACCATATACTATCCACTATTCATGTCAAAGAAGAGGGAGTACGATGTTTACTATTCTGGGTATCGATATAGGATCAGTCGCGATTTCTTTAGCTTTAATAGATGAAGATAAAAAGATTCTTCAAACAGCATATTGTTTTCACCAGGGATTAATCACCAGGGTATTACAAACAATGGTAAACAGTATGAACCTGGAATTAATGGGTGGAATAGCCGTCACAAGTACGACACCGGACATTGTAAAGAATGCATTCCATTATGATACACAGGTATCCATTATCAGTGCCTGCAGGCATTTACATGACAATGTCGGAAGTATTTTATTTGTTGGCGGAGAAAATTTCGGCCTTATAAAGTTTAATGAAAAAGGGGAATACGAAAGTTATAAAACCAATTCCTCATGTGCTGCAGGAACAGGCAGTTTCCTGGATCAACAGGCCAAAAGACTCAATTTACAGAGCAGCGAAGTTTTAAGCGATATTGCATTCTCGAACATTGAAGATTTCCCGGAAATTGCTACCAGGTGTGCAGTCTTTGCAAAAACCGATCTTATTCATGCACAGCAGGAAGGATATTCCCCGGGTCAGATTAGTGATGGTCTTTGTGAAGGACTTGCAAAGAATATAATACATACATTAATTCCTGATGAATCCCGGATGCACACCCCCCTGTTTTTTGCCGGTGGTGTCTCGATGAACCAGGCGGTTGTAAAGCATATTAAAAACTTATTAAAAATAGAACCCGTGGTCGATGAATATTCACAGCTTTATGGTGCAATCGGGGCTGCCCTGTTATTTCTTGAGGAGCACCTTACGCATTACAATCGTGACTTCATTAAAAGAGTGGATCTGATTATTCAAGAAATAAAAACAGAAAAAACATACGGATTCAAACCATTGGAACTACTTTTATCTCACTATCCTGAATTTTCAAGTGAACATTCTTATCATTATACTCCCCGAAATAATCTCCCGGATGTGGAAGTCGATATCTATAAAGAATTAAAAAACAACCAGGAAGTATATATGGGGATTGATATTGGTTCCACCAGTACAAAAGCCGTGTTAATTGACAGGAAGAATAATGTTCTTGCAGGTTTTTATACAGGAACATCCGGGCAACCCATTAAAGCCACCCAGGCCCTTTTTGAAGCCATTGATCATCTTTCACAGGAAAGGCATGTCGTTTTTTCTTTCTGCGGTGTCGGGACAACCGGCTCAGGAAGAAAATTTATCGGTAAAGTGATAAATGCAGATCTCATCATCGATGAAATCACCGCCCATGCCCGTGCGGCATATGAACTTAATAATGATGTCGATACTATTATTGAAATCGGAGGCCAGGATGCAAAATTCACCTCTATGAAAAACGGAATGGTCACGTTTTCGATAATGAATAATGTGTGTGCCGCGGGAACAGGTAGCTTTATAGAAGAGCAGGCACAAAAACTCGGCTGTCCCCTGTCCGAATATGCCGGTCGTGCGTTGAACACCCCGGCACCGCTTGCAAGCGACCGGTGTACGGTATTTATGGAAAGAGACATAAATCATTATCTTATTAATGGTTATTCGGTGAATGAAGTTCTCGCTTCTGTACTTCATTCTGTAAGAGAAAACTACCTTACCAAAGTCGCTGTCGAAGCTGCCATCGGAAATGAAATCTGTTTCCAGGGGGCTACAGCAAAAAACAAAGCACTTGTTGCAGCTTTTGAACAAAGACTTAATAAGCCGATTTTTGTTTCAAAGTACTGCCATCTGACTGGTGCGCTCGGAAGCGCCCTTATCCTTTCCGAAAACAAGTTTTTACACACACAGTTCAGGGGAATAAATCTTTATAAAGATGAAATTCCAATAGAATCGGAAGTATGCAAATTATGTCTTAACAACTGTAAGATTAATAAAGTGACTGTACAGGGCGATATTGTAGCATTCGGTTTTTTATGCGGGAGGGACTATGATACAAAGAAATATGTAAATAATAAAAAGAATATATTTCGCCTGGTGGATGAACATAAAAAAATATTCAAATTAACAAACACACCAGGATCATTCAAAACGGATAAAACGATAGGCATTCCCCTGGCACTTTATTTGTCGGAAGAAGGGATAATCTGGAGGCATTTTTTTAATAGCCTGGGGGTAAAAATTATAACCAGTGAAAAGATACGGGAACCGGTAAAAACAGGAAAAGAAATCGCTGCTGCTGAATTTTGCGCACCGGTTTCTGCATATTTCGGACATGTAAAATATCTTGCAGAAAAAGCGGATTTTCTCTTCCTCCCGGTATACCTGGAAACCAGGGAAAAAGAAAACATAAAAAAGTACTGCTATTTTTCCCAATATGCATCCTCTCTTGCAGCAAGTGTAGAAAGCCTTCACCTTAAGGACCGGACAATTATGCCGGTTATTGATTCCAGGCATTTTACCATAGTTTCCGAACTGGTTAAAATCTTAAGACCGGTTATAAGATGTTCCTATTGGACAGTTTATTTTGCGTACCAGGGAGCACTTGCTTTTTATAATGATAGAAAAGAACAATTGAAAAATATCTTTCAAAGGGAATTTGAAAGGGCAAACAATATAAGTATTCTGTTTTTGGGAAGACCCTATACTATACTCGACCGGAATATGAATAAACGCATTCCGGATATGTTTGAAAACCTTCATATAAAAACATTTTACCAGGATATGCTCCCCTATTCCAGGGCAGAAACCGGGGAAATTAATGAACTCCTTGGTATCTTTCATTGGAATTATACGTCGAAAATCCTGGAATCTGCTGTTGTAACTGCAAAAAAGGACGGCCTGTATCCGGTCTATATTACTTCCTTTAAGTGCGGACCCGATTCCTTTGCCATTGAATATTTTAAGAAAATCATGGATACCTATCAGAAACCCTATCTTATCCTTCAACTCGATGAACATGATTCCAATGTAGGATATGAAACCAGGATAGAGGCAGCAATCCGTTCCTTTCAAAATCATTATACAAAACTAAAAAATAACGTAAATAAAAAAAATGCTGTTTCCATAATTCCAAAAGTAGAAAAGAAATTAGACGGGAAAACACTTCTTTTTCCATGCTGGGATCAGGTAAATTCAAAATTAATCGAGGCTGTTCTTTTAAGAAACGGCATTGATGCCCGTATGGTTCCGCTTACGAAAAGGGCAATTCAACTTGGACCACGGACAAACACGGGTATGTGTATACCGGTGAATATCATTACACAAAGTTATCTTGATTATATCGAATCAAACAAAATTGATCCTGCACAAACAGTTGCCTGGATGTTTGAGTCTCATCTTGCGTGTAATATCAAACTATTTCCTTACTTTATTAAAAGTATATTTGAATCATATGGCAGGAAAATGGAAAAGGTCACCGTGTACATGGGCGATATGATGTTCAGGGAAATTTCATATCAAATAGCCATTGATGTTTATTGTGCACACATGTTCGGGGGCATGATCAGGAAAATCGGATGTAACATAAGACCATATGAAAAGGAAAAAGGCATAACAGATAAAACAATTGATCAATCTCTTTTAATTCTTTATAACACTTTTTTAGGAAACCGGCATAAAGAAGATGATGTGATAAAAATAGTAAATCTTTTTAAAAAGATCGAAACATCCGGCAAAAAAAACCCGAAGGTTGCAATTTTCGGGGATATGTATGTACGGGATAATGACATTATGAACCAGGACCTTATCCATTGCATAGAAGATTACGGGGGCGAGGCAGTCATTATGCCCTTTAATGAAATCATAAAACTCCTGGCAAATCCATTTATTGAACGCTCCATGAAATCCAGGATTTATATCGATGCTTTTGCAACAAAGGCAATACTAACATTTGTCAATACCATGGAAAAAAGCTATTTTAAACACTTTAATGAAATTCTCTGCGAATCCCGGGTTGACTGGAACTTTAATTACAGAGAAGTACTTGATTACTTTCATGTTAAAGTCGATCATACCGGGGAATCTGCGGATAATCTGATCAATATTTTTTCCTTAAAACATCATTATCCGGACATTAAGTTGTTTGTTCAAACGAATCCGGCTTTCTGCTGTGCAGGCCTGATAACAGAAGCCATGATTTCCCAAATTGAAAAATTTACAGGAGTACCGGTTGTTCCTTTAAACTACGATGGAACAAACAAGAACCAGAACGAGAAAATAATCCCTTATTTAAAATATTCAGTTTAATAATTTCCAGGTTTTTAATAGAAACAAAATATTTTTTAGTAATATATCAATGCAATCAATATGTACGGATTGTCCCCGCTTTTTTATGCAGTCATGCATGGTCATTATAAAATAATGCGTTTATTACTGCAAAAAGGTGCGGACGGCACGATCAATAAGGAAAAAGCCAGCCTGCTTCATTATGCAGCTTATATGGCCTGGGATAGAAATCAAATAAGAACTATAGAAAAAAAGATTGATATTGATTACGTACGATGCTTTACAGACATTGAATCCATGGGCTTTGATGTTACCCTGACCGATATTAATGGTGAAACGCCCCTTTTCTATGCCTGTTACAGCGGTCTTGAATCCATACTGGACTATTACAGTAAAAAAAAGGCTTTCCCTGACCCTGCGAAACAACTATGATGATACCCTGCTTCACCTGGCTGTTTCGGGGAAACAACCGCTTATTGTAGAAAAATTACTTAAAAAAGGACTCAAGGTGAATGATGTTAATGAAGACGGCGATACGGCACTTCATGCTGTTGTGTGGGAAAAGGTAATAAAGAATAATCAGGATGATGCGTTAGCCGTGATAAAACTGCTCTTTGAAAATGGGATAAAAAGGATTGCAAAAACAATAAAGGAATGACTGCCCTGGGGATAAAGCTAAAAGCAAAGGGTATGATGCAATAGAACCTGGATAGCTTGTTAATTGGGTTGTGGGCTTAAACCTTCGTTATACATAAATGTATTTGCATTTTAAACAACACCCGTGAATTTCAATTCCAACCCAGATCAAGTGCCTTCTCAAGATCATATTCATATATAAGTGCTTTATAAAAAATACCACTAAGCATTCCGCAAAGAGTCACAACAGCAAAATGCTCTACATCCGTCTCCAAAACCGTGATACCGTTCCCCTCTAGATAATCCCGGGCATCTTCAACCGATTCATAGTACGTGACTTCACATTGGATCCCTGATACATGGGAAATCCATAATGTTCCCGGGACTATGGTTGTTTCCGGTGTTGGATTTAATCCACATTCAAGTTCACTGATTAAACCGACATAAAACTGTGCGACAAGCAAAGCATCAAGTATATCAATCTTGTCATCATTATTTACATCCGAGATGTCCGGATACTCAAGACCTGCCTCCGGGTCCACATAATATCTGGCGATGAGTAATGCATCAATTATATCAATTGTTTCATTACCGTTTACGTCACCGCAATCGGCACAATATGAATTCATGATTCCTGTTATCCCTATAAGACCAATTAAAAGAATACATACAACATTTCTTTTCACTATTTTTTTCCTTTCATTGAAATGTTTTTATAAATACATTCTATTCTATTTGTTTTTTATAGTCAAGTCACTTTTGACGGCCAGTTCTCGACACAATAATGCGACTCCTGGACAATGAAATAACAAAAAATCCCACTCTTCTTTTTGAAGAGTGGGATCTGATTAAAGGCTTTCCCATTATAAGTTTGTTAGAAACGGGATTAAACTTTCGTTCCCATTAATTTTCCTGTATGGTAAGGTCATCATAATAATAGGTTTCCGGACTCCCCGAAGATGAATCATCAATCAAGTTCTGGGTACCAAGAATAATGGTAATATTACCAGACATAGCAGGAACCCGGGTCCCGGTCATAAGAATATTCCAGGTTGTACTTTCCAACTCCTTATATAATAGACGCACCTGGGTATCTGTGACCTGTATTCTTAAATTATATTGCTTCCCGTTTCTCAGGATTGAATTTTGCTCAACGTCGACCTGACCTGTCATACCCCAGCGGGCGAAACCTGATTGTCTATCCTGAATCCACGCAACACCACCGTTATCCCACTGTATTTTCATAATCGGACCCCAGGTAGATGAGTAAACCGCTTCAGGGAAATAACTAAGATCTATAGAGAAACTATTCTGTAAAGAGAAACGTTTATATATTTTTGCATGATAATTTGCGTATTTGGCCAATTTTAATACAGTCACCCGATCATTATACTCTATAATGGAAACCTCACTGGTCGGATTATGTCCACAGTTCCATGTTCCCCATTCCCATTCAAGGTGTTCAGGGAATCGTGCGTGAATTGTATGGGGGGTTGTAACATTCGTAAATGTATAACTGTTCACTACTCCGATTTCTTCTCCATCCACTATTACCTGGAGTACTTCATATCCCGTATCCGGCGTGATGGTAAATGTTATATCCTCTCCCCAGTTGACTGCAACATCACCTGCAGGAGAGATTGAACCGTATGCATCTGAAGTTGCAGTAATATTTACCGTATCAATAGCAAACCGGACATGGATTGTATGATTATCGGTTACCTGGCTGAATTCATATGTTGATACAGCACCTATAATGCTGCCATCTATAATTACCTCTGCTATATGATAATGATCAGCCGGCGTTATATTGAAAGTTACAGTTCCCCCACTGGATATTGTAATTTCACCTGATGGAGAGATTGTCCCCTGTCCTTCTGATGTTGCCGTGATAGTAGACGTATTACTAGCAAAACTGACCTGGATGGTGTGATCGCTGTTTACCAGGGTAAACTCATACTGCGAGACCGCACCTACCGGTACGCCGTCTACCATTACATCCGCTATATGGTAGTTTTCTCCAGGGGCTATAGTGAATACTGCTGTTTCTCCACAGGAAACAACCACATCTCCGGCCGGGGTA
>JAFGQK010000331.1 GCA_016935735.1 Spirochaetales bacterium
CAGATCCAGGAAGGATCCGGCCAACGCAAGTGTTACGGGTTGAAAATCTTGGAATAATACCAAGATTTTCACCCATAGTAACACAGGGCCCAGGCGATTCAGTACAGATGTATCCTGGTAAATTAAAAGGGACATACTTTCTTTTTCACTTCATCGGTATGAAGCTGTATCAATCTTTTCACTGCTTCAAACGTATTACCATCCAGAATTATGGGGTTGGCAGTGGTGTCGGGTGTGGGATTCCTTAGCGAAACTCCGAAACCAGACCAACATAGTACCGGGCAATTAACGGTGCGTCGACAATGTCTACATCACCATCGCAGTCTACGTCTGCCGCACCGGGATTAAATCCTGCCGGATCCAGGCCCACGTAATCCTGGGCAGGAAGCAGGGCATCGATAATATCCACGTACCCATCCTCATTCACATCGCCCGGAAGATTTCCCGGGCCCTCACAGTTGCTGGACTATTGCAGTAAAGAATTTATTAGCCGGGCAGTAAAAAGGAGTATACAAGACTGTCTGTGTGCGGCCGGCATAGTTGATGTATTTCCCGCTATATCCTGAATAGAGTAAGTAAATCATGCCGTCTCGATACGCCGGCCTTTTGAAAGATGCTGGTAATATGGTATTCCACCGCCCGTTTGGAGAGATGAAGCTGGTAAGCGATTTCCTTATTAATGAATCCCTCGAGGAGGAGTCTGATAATTTTCTTTTCGAGGGCTGAAATACCGTACTTCATGCAGAGGTGTTCAAAGCTTTTTTCGGTTGCCGGATTCTTCCCGCTCTCGATCATGGAAAACAAGCCGTCGATCCCTTTACGGATATTTATAATTTCCCGTTTTTTCATCCTCGTGCGTAAAGTGATAATGGATTCAATTTTCTTTTCGAGTTCCGTGATGGAAAACGGCTTTTTAATGTAATCGATGGCACCTTCGGCCAGGCCACGGATTTCTTCGTCTTTGCTGCTTGCTGCGGTAAGAAAGATGAAAGGAATGTCGCTGTACTCCTCGGTTTCCGTCAGTGTCGTAAGCAGTATATGACCGTCCATACCATCCATCATAATGTCCGAAATAATCAACTCCGGCCGGTCCATAGTTTTGAGTTTACCGAGTGCGGAGAGTACATCCATTGCAGGGAATACATTGTACGTTTTCTTAAGGGATACTTTCAGGAAATTGAGCATCTGGACATTATCGTCCACGATGAGTATCGATGCTTTATCACCGGATATGTCTTCTTCCGCAATATCCTCCTGGAAGACGATTCCCGCCGGGGGTTTCGAAAGGGGTATATTGTCCATATCTTTCATACCCGTCGGTTCTTCACCCGCTGTAAACACGCACGTGAAACTTGCACCGCCGCCCCTGTTATTTGCGACAGTAATCGACGCACCGAGGTCGTCAATAATTTTCTTCACGATGGAAAGCCCCACACCGATGCCCTGCTTGCTCGATCGCTTTTGCGAGAGCTGGTAATATGGTTCGAACAGGTGGGAAATCGAATCGACGGAAAGCCCCGGCCCGTTATCCTTTACACGGAATACGGCTTTGCCGGCGGTTCTCTTAACATCAACCTGCACCTTTCCCCCCTTTTGAGTATATTTCACCGCATTATCCAGCAGGTTGTTCAATATCCTGTCAAGGGCCCAGGTGTCGATTTTTATGGTAACATCATTCTCTGCCTGTAAGGTAATGGTAATATTTTTTTTTGCTGCTACAGGCTGGAACAGTATGCATTTTTCCCGCACGAATCCGGATAGATCAATGAAAGAATCATGGGAAAACGACATGGTGCCTTTGGCAAGGCGTTCTGCATCAAGAAAATTAAGCATGTTTTCAAGCAGGATATCGATATTCTGCTTGACTATGGAAAGCTCGGGATCCGATGTATAGCGCTTCATGCAACGTTCGAGATAATTCTGAATCAATGTAAGTGGTGTTTTTGTTTCGTGTGCGACATTGATAAAGAACCGGGTCTTCTGTTCGTTCGCATATTTTAATTGAATAGTTCTTTCTTTTACCTTTTCCTCCAGATTCTCATAAAGCCCGGCATGGTCTATGGAAATGGATGCCTGGGAAGAAAGAATGTTTATTACCTCTATTCTGTCTTTCGTAAATACATTTTCCAGTAAATTATTCTCCAGATAAACAATCCCTTTAAGTTTTTTACGATATATAATAGGGGTACATACTACTGATTTTATTTTATTTTTCCTGATATAAGCATTATGTTGATAAGCACCTTCATGACACGCGTTACCAAGCACAACACTTTCCATGGTCCTGGATACATACTGGATTATCTCCGGGCATAATTCCCTGCATTCATGAAAGGAGAGGGATTGCAATATCGATACTTTTTCGGAATCTTTTAATTGTATTGCTTCAATATATAATCTATCATCTCTCTCATGTTTTAATAACAGACACCCATGCTGGGCACCGGCATTGTCGATAATTGTTTTCATAATTTTCTTTAAAAGCACATCTATCTTTACCTCACTGGAGATGGCTTGTGTCGATTTGATTATCGCTGCTATATCGAGAGAGCTGGCTGCCTTTGAATGACTGCCTTTGATTGATGTGTGTTTGATAGTCATCTCCCCGGTTGTATGGTAGTCAATAAAACATTGCGGATATTTTTGTTCCAACAGATGACACTTTGCAAGGCAGCCCCACTGTTTATAATGGTAATACGCATTCCGGATAAAGATCTTCCCGATAGTTTCATATTCTCTTTCTATCCAGTAATCTCCCTGTAATTCATTAATAAGGGCTTTCATATGTATAAAATCATTCTTATCAATTGACTCAAGAGCCATTTTATAGTGATGAATGACTGTCTCGAGGGATTCCCCCTTGATAGCTGCAAATTCAGCAGAAAGTAAATAAAATTTATGGGAGAAATTTTCACGACAATTGTCTGACCAGGATTTCAGCTTAGCGAGGTTTTCCGTGAGTAGTGCTATTATTTGTTCCTGTTCACCAGGGTCAGCATTTTTCCATTTTTTGATGAGGAGCAAAGATTGAATCAGTACATTATCCGGCATTTGGAAATGCCCGATCACACCCGGGAGATGAGGTTTTGTAAAATCATTCCACTTCCAGGCTGCATCCATATCATCAAATAAATAATTGACGAGTGTATTATACTGCCCAAAGATACTGGAAATAAACAGATTATTAAAATCTTTCACTTTTTTAAATAACTTATTTTCCCCTGCTTCAAGATCGATCTCTCTCTTTTTACCGGGAATTATCTGTAAGCGTTGTATAAAGTGTAGAATAATATGAAAAAATATTAAATCAGCATTTATTTCAGAGAAAAAGATGATCGCCTGCTCTGCTGCCTGGCTGCATTTTTTTAGATTTTCACCTGTATAGAAAAGACGGTTTATTTTATGAGCACAGGCATGCATCGCATATTGCAGATCACCTGTTTCAAGACTTATTCGATAGTCTAAATCAAAATAATCGAGACTTTCCTGATAATGTTTCCGCCAGTGAGAGATATATGTACTGAATATAAAATAAACCGGGGGTTTCAGGGTCTCGAGGTTATATTTTTCTATAAGTGTATATGCAACTTCACCTAACTTATAACCGGTTTCATAATCTGAAAGAAGAGAACCAACGATAATTCCGCAATCAACAAAATTCTTACAGCAGACCGGGGTGAACCCATGGGTTAAGGCAGTGTCAAACATCGTTAATTCGATTAATACAAAGAGTGGGAAATAGCTTTGTATGGCAGCAGGAATAGCTTGAAACAACAGATTCATCACCACGCTTATATCCGTGTTTTCCATTCGCGGAAGATCAAGCAGTGAATCTACAGGAGTTTTTACAAAGTACTCCTTCAATTTCCCTAAACCGGCATTTATTTTCTGATCTATTTCTTTATGATCTGTCTCCAGGTGCATATCAAACAATTGCAAGCCCTTGCGTAATCTATCCAGCACTATTTCACGTTTTTCACCTTGATAAGCAAGTATCCTGGCTTCCATGTCATAAACAGCGGCTTTATCAAGTCTGTTTGTTGCTAATTCAAACAATTCCCGGCAACGTTTTTCTGCTTCGCTGCTTTTCCCGGAAAAAAAGGTTGCTTCCACTTCTTCAAAGGTTAATGTAAAGAGTGTATGGGGGTCTGATTTCCATTCTTCCCTGGATAATAAAGAGATGGCTGTCCTGAAGTAGCTTGCAGCAATCGCATAAGCTGTAGATTTTTTTGCTTTTTTACCTGCATCATAATTCAGATCTGCCAATCTTATCCGTTCCTTTTTATCACGGATTAAGTCCCGGCCCATATTCAAATGATTGACCAGATCAAAAATATTCTCTGCGGGTTTTTCTTTTGAAAGAGTTTTTAACAGCAAGCGGCCGATTTTCAGGTGTACGTTCGGTTTATCATTTTCAGGTACTAAAGAATATGCTGCCTGCTGAATACGGTCATGGTGGAACCGGAAACTTACATCTATATCAGGGAAGTCATTTCCCTCATTTTTAGAATATATAAGCCGGTAATTACTGCTTAGTGGGAGAATTAAATCATACTCAATTGCCTTTAATAAAATCCGGGCTGCTTTATAAAAGGAACGGTCACATAGTAAAGATACTGTCTTGAGCATAAACCTGCTACCAATACAGGAGGCAAAACCAAGGATATCCTGTATTTCTGAAGGAAAAGACAAAAGTCGCTGTACTAAAAAATCAACCACATTATCACTTATTGCACATTCTTCTATTTCTTTTATATCCCAATCCCATCGGCTTTCATCTTCCCTGAATATAAATACTCCCTGCCTGTATAATGAATCAAGTAACTGGTTAATAAAAAAGGGATTCCCCTGGGTCTTCTTAAAAACCAGCGATGACAAAGATTCTGTTGCGGCCGGACCGCAATGGAATGTGTCGGCCAGAAATTGATTGACAACAGGTTTTTGTAATGGTGTTAATAGCAGTTGATGAAATGGAAGGGACTCACCCTTATGTTTATTCTTTATTTCTTCAAGCATAGTGAGGAGTGGATGTCCGGGCTGCACTTCATTATCCCTGTAAGTACCGATAAAAAGCAGGCAGTGTATTTCCTGTGTGGTAAACAAGTATTTTACCAGATCCAGGGTCGAAAGATCACTCCATTGCAGATCATCCAGAAAAATAACCAATGGATGATTTTTCTGGGCAAAGACCTGAATGAATTCACGGAAAACCATCTGAAATCTCTGCTGTGCCTCCCTGGGATTCAGTTGTACAACCTGTGGTTGGGGACCAAAGATCTGCCCCAATTCTGGAACCAGTTCAGTCATTACCTGGCAATTGGATCCCAGGGCGTCAAGCAATCGTTTTTTCCAGCCTTCCAGTTGATGATGTGTTTGAGAAAGAAGTTGCCGTATCAGATCCCCTATGGCCTGGATGATCGCATTATAAGGATTGTTTTTTTCAAGTTCATCAAATTTACCGGAAATAAAAAATCCGTGACGCTTCACAATCGGTTTATAAATTTCTTGAATCAACGAAGATTTTCCAACACCGGAATAGCCTTTCACTAATAATAATTCCATACGGCCATCCGCTACTTTATTAAATGTGTTTATTATTGTTTCAATTTCTTCTTCTCTTCCATATAATTTCTGCGGGATCTGAAACCGGCTGGAAAAATCCTTTTGGGCTATTGGAAATGTATTGATTTTCCCCTTATCCTTTAGTTCCTGTAAACAATATTCAAGATCATTTTTTAATCCCGATGCACTTTGATATCGGTCTTCCACTGTTTTTGATAATAGCTTCATAATTATATCAGATAATACCAGGGGAAGTTCGGGATTTACTTCCTTTGGGGGGATTGCCAGACTGGCAATATGTGCATGAACAATTTCTACTTCATCATTCCCTGTAAACGGTAACCGGTTTGTAAAAAGTTCATAGAATGTCACACCAAGTGAATAGAAATCGGTCCGGTAATCAATAGTTCTATTCATTCTTCCTGTCTGCTCGGGAGAAATATAGTGTAATGTTCCTTCCAGAATATCTAAATTCAGGGATTGAGACCTTTCCTTTGTTATTTCAATTGAAATTCCGAAATCAATAATTTTTAATTGACCTGAATCCGGATTCCAGACAAAATTGGAGAGATTAACATCCTTATGAATAATGTTTTGCGCATGTAATTGTTGTAATGCCTCGGTCATTTTTACAGCTATTGTTATCTTATCCATTAAGGGGAGTTGATGAGTATGGAGAATTGTTGCTACTGATTGGCCTTCAAAATCTTCCATTGTAAACGCCAGACTATCATTATATTTTTCCAGGTTGTAGACTTTAATGATATTATCACCACTTAATCCGGCTGCTATTTCAAATTCTCTCCTGAAACGGGCTAATTCTTCCAGGGATGGATATTCTTTACCTGAGAATTTAATAATGACAGGTATATTGTCAGATTCCCGGAAACCCTGACAGATTGTAACATATTTACTCTTATAAATCTGTTTTCTTATTTGATATCCCGGAAAGTTTATCATCATAGATTCCTTAATAGTATAATAATTAGTATATAAATATAAATAATGAAATTCAAGGTTATACTCCCTGGAGACGAAACCAGCAACTGAAAACGCCGAAACGGGAACATGAATTGTTATTATGTTTGTTTTTTATAAATAACATCCTGTAGGACATTACGGGAATGGGAATGATAAAATATTTTCGACACCTTTGATGAGTACATCCGCGATTTTCGGATAAAACCAGACATACTTTTTCCCATCGAGGAGGTCCCATACCACCGGATCCACTGTTTGTTATCCCGGATCCGGATTCCGGCTATTCCCTGTTCCTTACTCCTCCTGCATAATATTCTGCATCGGTGACTCATACCGTGTAAGTGTATACTTTTTTATTTAATTTTTCTCATATTCGCGTCTCTTTTTTTCGTTAACGCCTTTATGAAAAAATTCTTTTCCTTATTTATTGTACTGTATTTCCGGTAATGTGTCAAATAGAAGTAAAATCTGAGCTTTTTGCGCTGTCGCATTTTAAATTTCTCTGGTTTGAGGAACAAGTGAGATTTAGCCTGCTTCGCAGACTAAAATAAGGATTTAAAGAAACTGGCTTTAGTGGATAAGGATTTGACATATATACGGAAATATTATAAAAAGGATTTTAACAGGTTGAAAGGTTAACATGAAACCGGATAGAAACCGGACAGTATTTCCAGGCACTCCCCAGAAATCCATATGGCATACATTGCGCTTCATATCCTTGTTCCGTGAAATTATACCACATAAAGCAGGAAAAGATGAAAGCCAGAAAATAGCAAAAGGTGAAAAAGATTTTTATGATTTTATGACCGGATTATTCCTGGATATGTATGAACATCCGGGGAATTATTTTATACCGCTTGATGAATATGACCACTACATGAAAGGCAGGACAAAAGAAGAATTACCGCATAAAAATGATTCCAGGGAATGTACGTTACGAAACAAATTCCAGAAATCGATTAAGTTTTATCAGGATTTTCTTTACAACATCGGTAAATACGGTAAAATTGATTGTACCTCGCTGGTCATACCGGAAATGAAGTATAAAGAGATTATTGCCGGTTTAAAAGTAACGAAAAAAGATGATAACAGTAAAAGAATTGATGCACTCAAAACTATGGGCATGAACTATACTCAATCACACAACACATTAATACTTTCCAATAATAAATACCCGATGATGTTTACCGGTCTCTCACTGTTATCCAGATCCCCAAACCGCGTCTATGGGTATATGTGTTTTTTACTCTGTGATTACCGGGGTATAAGGGAAGATTTCAAGCCCGGTTTTACCGATACCCTGTTTGTTCTGGATGAAGAACATAAAAAAGAAGCAAGTGAAATGAATGATCTGATGAATCACATCGGTACAAAACTGAAAATAAAACCTTTCAGGAATACCCAGGCAGGGTCTTTCTGGAAATTGCAGTATTATAAAAACGGGAAAGCTGTAGCATCCTTTCATATTGATATTAATACCGTACATTATTTTATTAATTTTAACAATGTTAACAATATTTCCAGAATGGGATATCTTTTAAAGGACAGGTCTGTTGAGTTATATGATTGGTTCTTTCATCACATTAAAACGATGAATTGTTCCTGTAAAAATAACAGGAAAGTGGATATAGGCGGAACAAAAAAAAGGATATGCGGCCTGATGAATCGAATGGAACTATACGATCCAAATCAGTCTGATATGGATAAAATGAAAAGTATTGTTACACTATTTCATTGTGATGGATTATATATAGAAAGAAAGCTGGAGATAAGAACATGATTCACATAGAAAATCTTGAAACACCGTTTATTAAAAAAGCCGGTAAACTGGTAGCAAAGGTTTTCCCGTTCAGAAGCCTGTCCGAACGGTTGACATTCTTTGCGTTCAAGCATCAGCATCATTGGATCGTACAATGGATTATGAGCTTGTTTGGTGTTGCATCTTTATCGCATTTCTGGGTTGCCATAGACGATGATAATAATGTCGTCGGGATAACCGGTATCTATACATATGAAAAAGATAAGGATGAAGCAATCTGGATGGCCTGGTTCTGTGTTGATCCCGGCCACAGGGGAAAGGGTATCGGAAAGCGGCTTATTGAGTATTCCATAAGTAAAGCCCGGGAATCCGGTAAAAAGTATTTTCGTCTTTATACATCCAGTGATCCTAACGAAGCCGCTGCACAGAATTTATACGAGAAATACGGGTTTAACATAGTGAAAAAGAAGAAAAAAATGTTTTACACGAAACTATACGGAGAGTTAGTGTTGTGAAAAGACTATAGTTCCCGGAATAATATAAAAATATAGGAGTCATGGAACAATATAACCGTGTTGTATCGACCCCATTTGGTCCTGTAGTAATACTCTGGTCACTCTTTGCCGGACAGCCTGCGATTTTCCATGTATTGCTTTCACATCCTGCTTTGTCTGCACAACAAAAATTGGCCGGGTTATATCCTGAATCAATTGCTGAAACCTGTCCCGTGGTTGATAAAACAGCCGGTAATATCAAAGCATTTCTGGATGGGGAGGATATTCACTTTTCACTCCATATGGTCCGCCTGGATTTATGTTCCCGGTTTCAGCAGGAGGTATTGCACGCAGAGCACAAAATCCCCCGGGGATGTGTGAGTACCTACCAGCGTATTGCCGCATACCTGGGAAATCAGAACGGGGCACGGGCAGTGGGGAATGCCCTGGCAAACAACCCCTTTCCCATTATCATACCCTGTCATCGTGCAATCCGCTCTGACAGATTGCCCGGCGGATTCCAGGGAGGAACGGAAATGAAACGAACCATACTTGAAATGGAAGGCATTCATTTTAACAAAACAGGTCTTGCCATGGTAGAGAATTTCTTTTACTGAAGTGTTTTTAAAAGGAAGGAATTCGGGGAAAATGTGTGAGCATTTATCTGAACTCGAGAATGAATTAAAAAGACAGGGCATTCCTGAAACATGCCGGGGTCAGGTCTGGACGAAAAATTGCAGGGAATGGGTGTACTTTGATTGTTACCTGGACATAGAAAGTTTAAGAAAAAGGTTTCACCTGCCCGGTTTTATAAAGCATCATATAAACAACGATACGAAATCGGGACTGGAAGAAGGATTTGAATGCGAATTATGTAAAGATGCAATTATGGGTTTAAACCGGCGATTCAGGAAAGACGACGGAAAAAGGATAATAAGATAACATCCGGTATACAGATGTGAGATGATGACCTGATTTTTAATAGAAAAAAAGCTGCCTTAAAATCATACGTCTCAAGGCAGCAACAATTAATGGAAATCACCCTTATTTTGTTACAAATAAACCGCCACCTCTCCTTAGTTATTTTCTTTCTCCTTTTTTAATAAAAACCATTTATAAAAAGCATGGTATTAACATCAATCATCAATCTAAATTAATAATCATCTTCTTTACCATAGCAGAGATCCGTAACACTGTCGTCCACGTGGATATATATGGACTTTTTTTAAGGATATTCTGATCTTTTCAGTAAAAATCAACCGGCTTTTCATTTTCTGCTTGCAGACACAACCTTTCTTTTATAATATTCATGATATGAAAAAGTTAATAAAGAGGGCATGTTTTATTCTTTTTATGGTTTTCATTATTACCGGATGTTTTAATGACAGGAAACCTGCTGTTTCTTTTGACGGGACAAGATATAAATTCGGCAATGTACTTGAAGGAAGGAATGTCGTATTTACCTTTATGTTCTCCAATACCGGGACGAAAAACCTGGTTATCGAGGAACTCGATGTTTCCTGTTTTTGTGTTGTTGTCAGGGAATATGACAAAATAGTGAAACCCGGTGGAAAAGGTAAAATTTATGGGATTGTTGAAACAAAAGGATTCAAAGGAGAGGTGGTAAAGGCTATCAAAGTAAAAACAAATATCCCGGATATTGAACCTGTTGTGCTCACCCTGGAAGGGAAAATAATTCCCGGGCAGGAATAGTATCATAGTATTTATTCATCAAAATAATCTAAAACTTTATCGGCACACTCAAAAAAATCCACCAACTCCCCTATCTCCCTCTGTTCATGTTCATATGCAACAGTATAGATTGCACCGGATGTATTATCTTTCCGATAAAAACACCGGGAATTCCCGAATCCATCATCATAAAAAACGAGCAGATTATTAAAATCACAGCGTTGGCTACGCCCACAACCCAAATCAAGAGAAGCAGGAAACGCTCTATGACCTGTAACTACATCAGATCCAGGAAGGATC
>JAFGQK010000332.1 GCA_016935735.1 Spirochaetales bacterium
AAAGAGGATATCTTGAAGGAATTGGAAAGGATGTATAAAGAATGGGAAAAAGAAGCCAGGGATAGCCGTCTAACACTGCGTCAGTATATGCGACAATTAATGATAGTTGTACAACATTTACGCCCGCGGAAAAGGATAATTACTGTTTACGACCATCGTTTTATGCCATTCTGGCGGTTAAGGCTTTAAAAACGTTAAAAACCACACAAATCCTTAAAACCGGACAACACTCTATCTCTGTATCACGTTCAGACCTCGTGCAACGGTAAAAAAAGCCAATAAAATAGTATTTCAATTGCACGAGGTCGGTACTTGTAAATTCCAATCATTTTTCAAATTTGCAAATTGAACGAATAATTTTATAATTCTTCTTCTGTGTGTTCAGTGGCTCTTTATCTTTCTGTCAGGGGTTCTGCCCGATATCGAATTCCCACCCCGGGGATCTTGGGTGGAAGTTTACAAACTATTTCTTGTAAGAAAAAAAGGCTCTCTATAGCCAGCAGATATAGAAGATGATTGAAAAGACGATAAATACCACGACAATTCCATACACTGAATAACCGGCGATAACAAGTTTTTTTTCATTAAAAAAGGAAAGAGTACTCCCTAGAATAACCGGAACAGCAATTATGACAGGGAGGATATACCGGAAATCATTGCTGCATGGTATCGGGGAAAGCAGGCGGTAAATGGCGGAAGAAAGGAGAAATAAAAAAAGATTTAAGAGTATGGGAAGTTTTCTTTTCGCATCATCAAGCTTTGCTGTCATAATTCCTATTACCATAATAAAAATGATCCAGAGTAAAAGAAAACTCATAATTGTCGCACAGTTTCTAAAAAAAGTACCTTCTGCTGCAAACTCACCGAACAGGGAGGTTTTTAAAAGGTAATTCCAGAAGTACTGCCTTCCTCCCCAGTCTTCAATAAGGTCGGTAAACGGTTGGTTCATGAATATGTTTAAATCAAAATACAGGTAATTTTTCGCTTCCACACCGATAAAATCCCCCCATCCCATCAGACTGGCCCGATTGGCAAAGGTAACAACTTTATATCCATTCAGGGTATCGATAACAGGAAATGCGAATATACCAATAAAACCGAGAAAAAGCAGTACGATAAAAGGTATGAGTCTCGTTACAAATTTCTTTTTCTCTTTTGTCCGGAAAAATTTAACAAGGACAAGAATGCCGGAACAGCCCAGTATCACAATACCATTTACCTTTGTAAAAATACAGAGAAGGGTAAACAAGGTAAAAAGGGAAATATCGGTAGTTCTTTCTTCATCAAACCATTTACACAGAAACAGGAGACTGAAGCTGTAAAAGCAATAGAAAAGATTATCGTTTCCGATCCGGGCTGAATGAAGAATTGATGACGGCCAGAAGTAAAAAGCGGCAATACAGAGAAAAAGAATCGCTTTATTGGAAATATATCGCTTAATGATAAGTGTCCCTGCTATAAGAAAACCTGTATGAAAACAGAAAGAAAGGAATTGAAGCGCCCTGTTCATTATATCATCCTTAAGATTGAATAAAGAGAATAGCTTCCGGAATACGGCAGATATGAAATAATAGAGAGGGGGATGATAGGATTGTTCCAATTCATTTGCTGCAGGCAGTGACATCTTTTCTGCAATAAACTCGATATACTCAAAGTGGCCGGGAGCATCATCGGTTCTTGTAAAGGGATCTGTATGGCTGAAATAGATAATTCTTACAAGTATAGACAGGACAAACAAAAAAATAATTACGGCTCTTTCTTTTGTCATAAATTCACGAAATAAGGAGAAAGCGTCTTTTATTTTCTTATTGAATGGATATATGCTTAATTTGTTCATTTCTTTAGAATTTCCTTAATAACATTGCTTTTTCACTTTCATTGATGAAACGAATAATCTATCACTTCATGAGATAATTCTTTTACTTGATTTAAACTGTTATTAGTGGATTTTATTTTTTTGCGCAAATTTATTTTGACAATAATGAGTGCGATGATAACAAGGGCAATATAAAAGGTGAATACCGCAAAGGAAGCTGTTCTTGAGCTGGAAAATGATTTCTCTCCTGTTCTTTCTTTCGACACCCTGTTTTTTCCATCCCAATTCGGCGGTCTGATGATAAAAGTGGTATTCTTTTCAAAGAGCTCACTCCCGTCGGATACCTCGACAGAGAGTTTTCCATTCTTATGACGAATAAAGAATTCAGGGAATTTCCATGTCCTGAAAGATACAAGGTCCCGGTTCTTCTTGTCTGCCAGTCCCTTTTCTTTTTTAAAGGTTGCACCCATGTCATAATGCATCCAGATAGAATGTTCATGAAGTTTAATAGTCTGGTTCTGTTCTCTTAAATAGAAATTCGGGTCTGTTGCAGCCTGGATCGATATATGCTTTTCATCGTCCAGGCCGGGAACGATAGTAAATGTTGAATATTCTTTATCAATGTCAGTATACAATTGAATAAGAATTGCATCTTCGTTCCTTATACCAATATACCATCCAGGCATGTCATAAGATTCGAACGAAACAGACATGTTTTCTGCAGAGAGGGAAAGAGAAAAAATAATGAATATAAGGAAAAATGAAAAATATTTTTTCACCTTTTCTTCCCTATTCCTTTTTGAAAATAAGTGAAGTTCATTTCTCATTAATAACTGATTTTTACGGAATCGTCGTCCATGTGGATAGATATGGACGTTATGGGAGAAAATAATTATTCCTTTTATCGGTTCCTGACAGCATCTGCAAACCCTTTTACCGCTTTATCGATATCCTGCTCTGTAATAAATGTACGCACCACATCATTTATTTCTTTTACCATGCTTTCGGCTGCTGTTGTATTATAAACCAGGCCCGGTATGATTGTGTTACCGGAAAAATCTGTCATTGCAGACTGGAAATATGCATTATAAAGGTTCCTGTCCCCGTCTGTCCTGCATGGGATTGAGCCATTAAGGGGATTGAATGCATCCTGTCCTTCCCTGGAAGCACAGACAGTAAGCCACTCAATTGCCCGGTCCCTGTGGAGAGCTCCTCTGGGAAGTCCAAAGGAATCGGAAAGCATAAGAAAGCTTCCGCTGGTCCCGGGGGATGCTTTCCAGCCGTATTCCTTATCCGGTGTCAATCCTTTTTTCGCAAAGTATGCTTCTATCCAGTCCCCCATTATTGTCATTGCGCATTTTCCTTCAATAACATACTGAGCAGCCTGTTCCCAGGTTAATACAGCATGATCGGTATTAACATATTGAAGCATATTCACAAAATTCCCCAGCGCTTTTTTTACATCGGCACTGTCCCAGGCTGTTTTGCCGTTCCAGAGTCCTTTATACACGGCCGGGTCAAGAGAGCCAAGGAGTACATTTTCCAGCAAATGAGTCGCTGCCCGGGCAGCATTATCCCCCAGGGCAAGGGGGGTGATTCCTGCATTTGCCAGCTCTTGTGCTATGGTAAAAAAATCGAATATGGAAACCGGCGGGACGATTGTATTGGACCGGAAAACAGCTTTATTGTACCAGAGCACATTAGACCGGTGTATGTTTACAGGAATACGGTAAACCTCCCCATTATAAGAAATAATATCAATCACTTCCCCGGGATATACTGAAAGCCAGTTGTTATCTTTTAAAATAAAAGTAAGAGGTTCCATTTTTCCCGGAATAACCCATGTATCGATAAACTCCTTCCCTTCATGTATCTGGAAAGAATCCGGGGGATTTCCTTCCTCCATTCTTGTTGCCAGAACAGTATTGGAATTTTGCCCGGCATCCCCGGTATCTGCCGTATTGATGATTTCAACATCCGGGTACCTTTGGGAATAAATAATAACCAGTGCTTTGAGTGCTCCTGCTTCATTCCCGGCAATCCACTGGTGAATGATTTCAAGCCTGTTTTCTTCTTTCTTCCCGGCTGCAAAGCCCTGCAAAGATATAGAAATGAGAAATAAAGCCGTAAAAAGGATAAAGCACTTTTTCATAATGACCTCCTCATATTTTCCTGTGAAACAACAAAAAAGAATAAGCCTTTATATGTTGCTTGTCAAATTCACTGCATCGTACTATAGTAATATTTAAATGATTGTCAAGGAAAGCGATTATATCTGCCCCAGATGCAATTCCCATAATACCAGCCAGGCAAGACCGGCTTTTATCGCGGCAAGCGGCATTATTTTTATCGGCATCGGCGCATGGACATTTTCTATCCCTGTACTGGGTTATGGTTTTGTTATCGCTGGGGGCATAATGCTTCTTGCTTCCCCATTTTTGCGAAATGTTCATCTCTGTAATATATGTAAAAAAATCTGGAAAATAAAACCGGTTAAAAAGATTCCGGCAGAAAAAATTATTGATTTTATGGAACGTTCACAAAAATACAAAAGCAATAAGGAAAATGATTAACATCCCAATCCGGGAACAACAAGATTATTCTAAAAGCTATTATGTTGAGGTTCCTGTAAAAATTCCTTGAATAGCATTGGATTTTTGCAGGAGGCTCATGCTCTTAAATACTTTTTCAATAGTTTTAAAGCGATTATTTCCTTTTGTATTTGATTTGTTCCTTCATAAATCTGCGTTACTTTGGCATCCCGGAACATTTTCTCTACCAAATTTTCCTTTATATACCCGTTTTCCCCCATAAGCTGGATGGCATCGGTCGTAATTTCCATTGCAAGGTCCGAGGCATATAATTTAGACATGGAAGATATTTCCGAAATATTCTTTGCCCCGGAATCGATTGTTCGCGCTGTTTGATAAATCAGACACCGTGCGGCTTCTATTTTTGTTGCCATTTCTGCAAGTAAAAACTCCATTCCCTGGAAATCGCCTTCTTCTTTACCCTTTTTCATTTTTACATAATTCTTTGCAGCTAAATCAAATGCCCCCTGGGCTATACCGAGTGCCTGGGAAGCAACCCCGGGACGGGAATAATCAAAAGTCTTCATGGCAATAAGAAAACCCATGCCTTCTTTTCCTAAAAGATTTTCCACCGGTACCTTTACATCGGTAAATATCAACTCCCTTGTCGGATTCGCCCTAATACCCATTTTGTTTTCTTTTTTTCCGAATTCAAATCCTTCTGTTCCCTTTTCTACAATAAGTGCCGACAACCCCCTTGCCCCTCTTTCAATATCCGTATTGACGAACACTGTATAAACATCTGCAATACCGCCATTTGATATCCATTGCTTGGAACCATTGATGATATAGAAATCACCCTTTTTTTCTGCCCTTGTTTTAATAGCAGAAACATCACTTCCTGCATTTGCCTCGGTTAATGCAAATGCAGCCAGTTTTTTCCCGGCAGCTATATCCGGCAGATATTTCTTTTTTTGCTCCTCATTACCGAAAGAAGCGATTGGTATTGTTGCAAGACCTGTTACTGCCAGCAAAAGAGCCAGGCCGCCATCGATTCTGGATAATGCTTCCACAATAAGACATAAATTCAGGACAGTATCCCCGGAGCCGCCATATTCTTCCGGCACCAGTACGCGAAACAAATCATTCTTTGCAAAAATTTCAACAATTTCAGCAGGGAAGGATTGTTCCTCATCACTTTTTATTGAAGCAGGCAACAAATACTGTTCTGCAATATGAGATGCTTTTTCTCTCCACTTTTTTTGTTCTTCTGTAAAAAAATAATCCATTATGTCCTCTCCAAACAAAAATATCGATTCCGGAGCTATCCAGATAAGAATTTCGATTATATAACCATACTACGGAAATATAGTCAATATGTTTATACACAGCAATTCCGGGTGATTGCTTTTTTTTTATACTTTCTACCACTGATTCTGTTTGGTTATTTCCAGGTGCAGGGGTGGGAAAGTCGGTGTGTTTACAGGATACAGTTCTATCTGCCTGGCCAGGGGACTAAATGAAGGGGGCACATTATATGCCTGTGACAGGAACAAAGAATGGACAGATATCGCACAAAAATACTGGCACAGGGCAGGTTTATCCGGCAAGATTGAACTCCGGCTCGGTCCGGCAGAGGAAACCTTAAAAGGATTATTAAAAGAAGGATTATTAAAAGAAGGATTATTAAAAGAAGGATTATTAAAAGAAGGATTATTAAAAGAAGGATTATTAAAAGAAAGATTATTAAAAGAAAGATTATTAAAAGAAGGATTATTAAAAGAAGGATTATTAAAAGAAGGATTATTAAAAGAAAGATTATTAAAAGAAGGATTAGCTTCGAAAATCGATCTTGGATTTATCGATGCAGATAAAACAGGATATGACATTTATTATGAATTGATGTTGGAACTGCTTCACCCGGGGGGTGTTATCCTTTTCGATAATATGCTTCATCAGGGAATGGTAACCGAACCGGATCCTGATGACCTGGATACACTGGCCATCGATTCATTGAATAAAAAACTTCATAAAGACAGGAGGGTGGAAATATGTCTTGTACCCATAGGTGACGGTGTTACTATGGCGTTAAAGGTATGACCTAAAACCCCGGGGAACCGTGTATCCGCTTACTCGCGGTCCAATTCTTTCCATCATTCATATCCGATGTCCCATCAGTCATTCCAATGGAAAATCCGCGCCCGTCGGATAAATCGGGCCAGGGGTCTTTATCATCATAGGTAATTTCAAGTATTATCTTTCCCGGAGGCGATTGCACTATAAGTGTTTCTCCCCTGTTTTCCAGTTTTCCTTCATAAACTCCTGCAACCGGAATTTTGGTACCATAGTATTTCATAAATACACGGTCATTTCTTACAATAACAGTATGTTCACCGGGCAGCAGGGTTCCGGCTGGGAAGGTAAATTGAATGCCGCAGGTAAACCGGGCAGCAGTAAGGTTAACAGGATTATTTCCCGCGTTGAATAATTCCATAAACTCACATTCATCACCGTTTATTCCGTCCCGGTCCGGCGGATGGTAATGTATCTCCGAGATTCTTAACCCACTGTAATCCTCATCTTTTCTATAAAAGACAACTTCCTGTAATGCACTCCACTCTTCATCGTTTTTCACACGGGCCTTTACTATTGTTGTGGTTGAAAGTCTTACCTTTATCCCGGTATTATCCCGGCCCTGGCTTAAAGCAGTGTCTGATACAATCCCGCCCGGATTCCTCGGATCACTCCCATCCAGGGTATAGAAGAGGAAACCGGTGGTAGAGGGATTGGTGATTCGCATAAGGGAAGAACCGTCTATTTCACAATACGATTCATTTATGACTCTGTCACCGTAAAAGAATTGCGGGGGTTCACTCCCCGGATACATTTTTTTTTCTTTTAACTGATGTATTACAATATCCCTTCTCTTTGGGATATATTCTTTAAGCAGGTAATCAATTTCTTTTTGCCAGTCTTTTTTTGTACAGGGAACATTTGTTTGACTGTCTCCCCATCTTGCAGATTCTGCAATCATTGCCAGGTCCAGTTCATCCACACGCTTCTGCATGATACGTGTTGCAGTTTGGGGAGTAAAAACACCATTCCCGTAAAAATGTTTATACACCCTGTCAATGAACTTTGTCCTGTATTCCGGATGAATCATTAATTCCTGATGGAGATACCCCGGGTTAAAATACTTAAAGAACGATCGAATATGAAAAGGCCCTGTACGGTCATCATACAATTGAAACATGGAATGTTCGGCATCGTGCATGATATATTTCCATCCAGACCAGCCGTTCCTGTCATATATGGCATAAAAATTATTCGGCTCCATGTCACTCCTGAACCTGGTAATAGGGGCATCGAAGTTTCCTGTATAAAAAATAACCAGCATATAATCAATAAGATTCACTTCATCGAGCATCACCTTATAATCCGGGTTTATCGTACCATCCGGATTCTTTCCCAGGATGAAATAGTAATTTCTATCATTGTTAAACCCTTTTTTCATCATTTCATACAATTCTTTGTATGCATCGAAATTCCCGTCTGTCAGTTCTATTTCAAAATCACCGGTATCGGGGCCGCATTCAACCTTTACGATATCATAGTCATCGCTGTTTCCCCCGAAATATGATTGTGCAAAAAAGGCATCGGCGCGTTCCTGGGTTTGATATACTCCCCAATAATACCCATTGATATACAGATGGAGATAGCGGCTTCTCGTATAGGGCTGTCCCATTTCACGCATAATGTCCCTGGAAAAAACCTCCCGGACCATGGTATTCCGGCAGTCACCTTCCTTTGCCCAGGCATAATTCTGGCTTGTCCGGAGATCGATTTTATCGAACTCATCCACCCCTTCCGTATCGAACAGGGGATACTCAAGATTATTCACCCCGTAGAGGGTCTTGAAAAAAAGCCGGAAGGAATGTTTGGGATTATTTTGAAGACGGCTGTATGCACCACGGATTCTAAGACCTCCATTTACCATGAAATTCTTCTTTTCCTCATCAGGAAACGGATAGATCAACTCCACGGAGACAAGCCTTTCCCAATCTTTTCCCCTTTCCATCGGATTGGCATAGATTCCTGTACTAACATCAAATAAATGCCGCAGATCTGTTGCCAGGGACATACTGGGGATATATAACAGGGAATCGATTATGATGTCCTTATAATCCTTATGGCTGGTAATATCCGGATCCATTTCATAATCCATTACCTGGCCATTAATGGATTTAGCCGGCCATCCTTTCCCTTTTGGCCCGGATTGATGTATGACATCCCCCGGGAAAATATAGGTTTGAGTGCTTATACCGGAAGGCAGGGTATTCTCTTTAAAAGCCATGGCCCGGAGGACCGTGGTTTTATTTATGAAAATCGGTGTTGTATAGTTTTCGCCATTCATTTCTGAAGGAGAGCTTGCATCCAGGGTATATCTAATAATTGCCCCGGGTATATTAAAGGAGAGTTCTACATAAAAGTTTTCATAATAGAATCCATGTCTTTTGCTGAATTCCACTTTTTTACTATTATATTGAGGTACATATCTTGTACCGGGAGTGCTCATGCATCCTGAAAAGCCCGAACATATCCCTGCGGAAAAAAGAATAGCCGCCAGTATTTTCCTTACAATTTCCATATTATTCCTTTTAACTAAACGTACTCACCCTCTCTTAACAGTTTCTGTATTTTTTGACCTGTCTCTTTATGATAAATGTTTATGATTCAATAACAATTGAATATGAACCTTCTTTTTTCTCGAAATAACGGATACTGATTCCGCATATACCCGGTTCCGTGATTTCTATTTCACCTGTATCCGTATTTTTCGATTCCGTCACGAGAAGCATGGTCATCTTTTTTCCTGTTACAAAACACTTTACCTTATTATCTGCTTTTAATGTTATCCTGTATACCCCCTTTTTATCTATTTTCATAATATACAACACTTCATAGTACCAGCCGTATTCATATGCTTCTGCATTGAAATTGCCGGTAACAATTTCTCCCGGTGAAATTTGTTTAACTTCCGGTTGTTCGATTATTATGGTGAAACCGGGATTATCGATCTGTTCCCCATCTACCGCCCGAATACAGATATTATATGTCTCACTCCCTTGAAAGAATCCGGTATTCTTTAAAATACCTTCCTCACTCCCATCCCACACAAATCCCCGGGATGTTAAAGGATGGAATTCGAGCACTGTATCAAATCCTGCCCGGACAGTAATGGTAAAAAAAGCAGATTCATCCACCTTGAATGGTAATGGTTCCGATTTCCTTTCACCTTCTACGATTGCCCCCTCATAAGAAATAACATTTTGCTGGCCTTCACAATATGCGACTAAAAGGACCATACTTATTATACACAAAATATATCTACTACTCATGGTAATCCCCTCCATGTCAAAGTATAACACATTTTTTTTATTATTGCCAACAAATGAAAATCATCAAGGAATATTGATGGTCATGATATTACACCCTGCATAGCAGGAGACGGCTGATGGAATCCCGGATAAAAAGTGCTTGACTTGCTGCATGGATGCAATTATAATTTTTTTATAATTTTAGAAAATTTTATTTATCTGGAAATCTTGTAAAGGTGAGGAAATGAAAAAATGTTCGGTTTTTGTATTAGATGATGCCGAGGCGATTACCATGCTGACCCGCTCCGCCCTGACCATGTACAATTTTGAGGTGACCGAATGCAATGATCCCCTCGCAGCCCTTGAAATCGTTAAATCCCGCACGTTCGATGTCATCATGGTTGATATCATGATGCCGGAAATGGACGGCATTACTTTTCTGAAAACCATAAAGGAATTCCCCATTGATCCCCACACCCGCTTCGTGGTTTTGTCCAGTAAAAAACTCACCCCCGGCGAGGAGAAAGAAATTTTCAGCCTGGGAGCGGTTTTGCTTTCAAAACCCTTTATCCCCCGGGTGCTGGTAGAAAAAATTACCGAGTTGCTGCAATGAAATCGCTGCGGGTTGGCTTTCTGGATAAATTCTTTTCCGGCTCGAACTCCACATCAGGTTTTAAGTTCAGGGCTATTCTTGAAACCCTCTTCTTCACCGCCCTCTGTCTGCTTGTTAATTACCTGTTTTTCCGCAGTGATATGGGATTTCTCAAAATACCCCTTCATCCCTTCTGGATTATCATTATCCTGATCCCGATCCGGTACGGTTTGCTGGAAGGGTTGTTAAGCGCTTTGTTCGCAGGCGGCTGTTATTACCTGTTCGCTATCCTTTTTGCATCTGATTACAGCCTGACCTATCCCCTGCTTTTTATCCTGACAGCCGGAATTCTCGGCCAGAACCGGGACGTACTGGACCGGAAATATAACAGGGTGGAAACCAGGCTTAAGACCATGTCTGATAAACTGGAAGCCTTTAAAAAAAGAGAAACCACTTACCGTGATACGCTGGATCATTTCGAACACACCATCGCTACCCAGTTTTCAGATGCCATGGATATGTTCAAGGAGTTGTCCACTGCAAAGGATATGTCTCCGGAAGAAATGAAGCATTATCTGCTTGAAATGGTGAAAAAAATTCTCGAAGCGGATAAATGCGCTTACTTCGAAATCAGAGATAACAGCTGTTATAAAATATACGATGAAACACATAAGGAGCGATTACACGAAATTCACCCTCTCGAAGAGGATATCATCCTGCTGGAGGCATACCGTACCGGGCAATTCGCTTACCTGCATCATGCAACCGGGCAGGACATGGAAGAGTACGGCAATGATAAATGTCTGCTGGCAGGAAGCCTTTTGAACCGGGAAGGAGAAATTATGGGATTGGTCGGTATTGAATCCCTCCCCTTTGCTTCTTTTAATGCCCAGTCTTTTAAACTCTTTTCCTCCCTGCTTGAATTCTGGTCCGGGGCGATTAATGATAAAATCGTTTTGGAAAAAACCAGGGAAAAGAATATTATCGATGACGTGTCCCATATATACAAATACAACTACTTTACCCGGAGGATTGCACAGGAATTTGAACGGGCACGGGAGTTTGCCATCCCCCTGTCCCTGACCCTGCTCTATCTGACGGGTATGCCTGCCATCCCGGAAGAAAAAAGGGGTGAAATAATGGCTTTTCTTATTACGATTATAAAAAAATTCACAACAGAACTGGATATGATTTGTCATTACCGTGTCCCGGGAATAATCGCCATTATCCAACCTTTCCGCCTTTATGCGGATGCGGAAAAGCGGATAAAAGCAATCATTACAGAAGCCGATTCCTATAAACTGACACCTTACAATAAAAAGGATAAATACCTTTCGCTGGTGTATGCAGGAAAGGATTTCCAGGTGGGAATGGAATCCTGTCCGGATTTTATTCACAGTATTGAAAAGGAACTGAACAAAAAACGAAATTCATGAAAAACATCCTGATTAAGGTTACCAGTATCATTTCACTTATCACCGGCTGTGCACTCCAGGGCCTGGTGTTCTGCGAGGTTTACCCGGGGTTTCCCGGGAACCTGATATTATCCAATCCGGCACTTCTGGCTGTTTACGCTTTTGCCACCCTGGCGATCATTTATGGTCTGTATTTTTTTTACGATCCTGACAGACCTTTGCTGTTCACTGTTTACATCCTCCCGGTGTTATTCATTCCTTTTTACGGAGTCTTTGGGAGTCTGGCCGCTGCTCTTTATAATTTTTCCAGGAAAAAAATAACCTATCACTTTTTCCTGGAAGAGCAGCAGATGCTTACCCCTCTTGATGACTACTTGTCCGGGGAAGATAGCTGGGAAATCATAAGGGATAAAAAATGGGCGCAGTCCTATTTCCATATCATGTCCGGGACCAATAAAAACCTGAAAAAACTCATGTTAAAAAAAATAATGGACGAAAATATCCTTCACGGTGTGAAATTGCTGAACATCGCTTTAAAGGACCGGGATTATGAAATCCGAAGTTTCGCTGCTGTGGTATTAAACAAACTCGAAAATGATATTAATCAGAAAATTCTGTCTGCCAAACGTCAAATGCAACTGAAGCCGGAAGATTTCCAGGCCCGGCTGGATCTGATTCGCATGTACTACAGCTTTTGTACTGATGGACTGATAGATACCGGTACTCTTGATTACTATATAAGCCTGGCTGCCTCCCTGCTGGATGAATTGGAACAGCAAAGTACGCTGAGTGCCCCGGAAAAATTGGAGGTGTTGTTGTGGAAAGCACGCATCGCCCATTATACAGGCAATCAGGAACTGGAAAGCCGAATTTATCATTCGATTCTTGCCGATTATCCCGGGCATGCCGATACCCTGGCGAACAGCTGTTCCCTTGCTTTTTCCAGGCGTGATTTCAAACAACTCACTTCCAGATGCCTGCAATGGATGGCTGCCGGCCCTCATGCCAATCCCCTGGGAGAAGCAATAAAAACCTGGATTGGGAAGATTCATCCATGAACAGCATTGTAATACTGGAGCAGCTTAAAAGCCCCGATCCTGCACTTAAACAGCAGGCGATTCTAAAAATCAGCAACAGCTTCGACACACAACTGTTGTGTCCCCTGGCTGCACAGGCTACACCGGAGGCACCGGAAATTGAATTGTTGTTCATTAAATACCTGCAGAATTTATCACCGGAACTCAGCCTTTCCTATCTGTTGTCCTTAAGCCGTTCGCCGAATGAGATGACGAGAAGAAATGTATTTGCAGCCCTGGATCAAATCGATTGGGAACAGGATCCGGAAATGATTAAGAATATCCTGGCTGAAAGTCATGAACCGGTAGTTTTGTTTGTCCTCCGGAAATTGGAGCCATCCGGGCGGAAAATCCTGTTATCCGTTATCGCCCCACTTCTTTCCTCTTCCTCCCGGGACGTGACAGAGGCTGCTTTTAAGCTTATCGCCGGCTGGAATTTTCCCGATTCCGCTGCCCTTTTAATCCCCTTTCTTAAAACACATGAGTCCTTCCGTCAGGTACTGGCTATTTCTGCCCTGGGCCGTTTATCGGTTTTCAGAAAATGGAGACGGTTACTCCCTTTCCTGCACTCCCCGGAACCGGGAGTCAGGCAGGCAGCCGTGCAAAGCATCCGTCTCTGTAAAGGAACATCACCCCATACCTTTTTCCTGAAGGCACTGAAACAGGAAACGGATACAGGGGTAATAAAGGAACTCATTACCGCATTAAAAGGAGTGCAGAGCGGGGATGTTATTCGTGAATTGATTCGCCTCGCAGCATTGCATCCGGTTCCCGGTGTGCGTAAAGCCGCCAACTGGGCAGTGAACGAATACCGGGGCAAGCTGTTACGGAAAAGCATCAGGCAGATACTCGATCCGAAAGATGAAACACTCTGCCGCTTTTTGATTACAAAAATCGGTGAACTTCAGTTAAAAGGATGCGGCCACATGGTTGTTGCCTTCCTGAAAACCGGGGTTCCTGCTCCCCTGCGATATGCTGCCCTTGAATCATTATGTCTGTTGAAAGATAAAAAATACATTAAAAGACTCAAGCCCTATATCAAGAGTACCGATGCCATGGAAGCCTACCTGGCTACCCTTGCGGCAGCCGATACAGCATCTACCCTGGATGAATGCAGCGAACTTAAAGATATCTTCCTTTCGTCTGTACCGGAGCAGGAGGTGTTAAAGCAGACCCTGCTGGAGTTGATGAACGGTCAACTGGGCTGGGATATGGATGATGAGACTATTCTGGCTGGTTTACGGGCGAATTTAAAAAGCCGGGATACCAATACTCGTTATTTGTCATTATTTCTCATTAAAGAAACCGGCAACCGCAGCTTCATCCCGCTGTTGACCCAAATGGCGGCAGATGATCCGGACCAGGCTGTCCGCGACGCTGTAGTACAATGCATCGATACCCTCCTGGGTGGGGATGTGGGGTATTACCTCGAGAACCTGGCCACCTGCCCACGGGGCGGGGAACAGGAGATTATCACGTTGACACTGCTGCTTAAACTCGGCTGGAACCGCAGGAATGCACTGATGGCAATCTCTTTCTTTGCAGGAGAGCGGTGGCAGAAGACCAGTCAGATAACACCCCTGGCCGCGAAACTTTACCAGGTATGCCCAGGAGAAATCGAGGATTTTGTCCGGCAGGAACAGGCATTCACACCCTGGCTGCTTGCCCTTGCCAGTGCCTGGCTTACCGCTATCAATCCTTTGAATACGGAAGCAAATAAAGAACACTGGTTTACCCTGTTGCATAAAAGGATTCCCGGACTCCAGGCCCTTCTCATCCGGAAGGCTGTTGACAATAAAAGCAAATGGGCTGTCGAATCCCTGCAGCAGAGCCTGGACTGGATTAAGGATCCGACTGTAGCCGGACTCACGAAAAAGGCGGTAAAAACGATTATCGAACTATGACAGGAGATGTGTTTCCATTATGACCGATGTTTGTCTGATACTCGAAGGAACCTATCCATATATAGCCGGGGGAGTCTCTACATGGGTGCATCACCTGATTAAAGCCCTGCCCCATCTCCGGTTCAGCCTGGTAACTATCATGCCGGGAACACCCACATACCTGGAACCCAAATACGAAGTGCCGGATAACGTGGTATCCATCCAGCCGCTGTTCATCCATCATTACCGCTTGTCTTCGAAAAGGCGGTATGGCAGGTCCGGGCGGGGATTCCGGATTATCGAAGAGTTTTACAGAAAGATTGCAAAAAGGGATTATTCGCTTTTCCCTGGTTTTTTCCGGGATGTTCTCGATCCCGGCACAAGGGTTGTCAGCCCCAGGCAGCTTTTTTATTCCAGGAAAACCTGGCGTTTGCTGCTGGAATTGTACAGGGGTATGAATATCAAGAGTTCGTTTATCGATTTTTTCTGGACATGGCGGTTTTCTCATTTGCCCCTTCTTATGCTCCTGGATGTCCCTATCCCTCCTGCTGCCGTATACCATACTATCTGCACAGGATATGCGGGTTTGCTGGCTGTACTGGCCCACTTTAAAACCGGCAAACCCTTTTTTATCACCGAACATGGAATTTACACCAATGAACGCCGTATCGAGATCGAACAATCCAGCTGGATATATGATCCCAATAAATCACAGGCCGTCATCAATGAAATGTCAAATCCTTTCAAGGATTTCTGGACAGCCCTCTTCGATCACCTGGGCCGCCTTACCTACAAATACAGCACGGAAATCATCACCCTTTTCGAGGCCAACCAGAAAATGGAAATAGAGGGAGGGGCACCCCCCGGTAAAATTAAAATTATTCCCAATGGCATCGATATCGGCAGATATAACATAACGGATCGCGAACAAAAAGAAGGAGTACCGGGTCATGTAGGGTTCGTAGGACGGGTGGTCCCGATCAAGGATGTCAAAACATTTATCAAGTCCTGTAAAATAATCGCCGATATGCTGCCCCGTACAAGGTTTTCCATCGCCGGTCCTGTGGATGAAGATCCGGTCTATTTCAAGGAATGTAAATCCCAGGTAGTATTGCTGGGACTGGAAGATTGTGTCACCTTTACCGGCAGGGTGAATGTCCTGGATCTGTACCGGGAACTGGATGTGGTGGTGCTGACCAGTATCAGCGAAGCCCAGCCCCTGGTTATCCTCGAGGCCAACTGTTGCGGTATCCCCTGTGTGGCAACGGAGGTGGGTTCCTGCCGGGAACTCCTGTACGGCAGAACACCCCGGGATATGCAGATCGGCCAGAGTGGATATGTAACCCCCCTCTCCGATCCCCAGGCAACGGCTGATGCAGTAATCCAGCTCCTTACGAACAGTGCCTTGCGCAGACAGATGGGTCTTAACGGGAGGGAGCGGGTAAAGCGGTATTATAATATAGAGGATTTGAATTTTATCTATAAAGAAATCTATCAAAAATATAGAGCAGGGGTATAATGTATGGCAGGCATAGGATTCCGTTTAAAAAAACTACTGGATAAAGATTCCTACACCTCGAGCCTGCTCGCACATATTTTCTCGGCCTTCATTTCCTCCGGCCCGTGGATTATCAGTGTCCTGGTGATCGTGGTGATGGAAATCATCCAGTACCGGCAAATCTCCATTTATGAAGTGTATGTGTTCCAGGCAACGGTAGTCTACTGTTATGCTTTTTCCCTGATAACAATGGGTATCTTTCAGATGCCCCTGACCCGGTACCTGGCAGATATGCTGTATCAGAAAAAATACGATGAATACCTCCCTGCCTATGCAGGAACCCTGGCGGTAGTCGGTGTCATTCAAGGTGTGATAGCCGTCGCTTTCTGTTTTTTTATCAAAGGCTGGAGTCATTTCTACAGTCTGCAAACCTATATGCTCTATATGGCCGTGAGTTTTAACTGGGTCGCACTGATTTTCCTGAGCCTGGCAAAAAATTATCTGTTTATTACCGTATCCTTTTTCAGCGGTGGGATCGTGAGTTTTACAGCCGGTTATTTTCTCGGAAAATTCTACGGCCTGGAAGGGAATTTAACAGGGTATGCCATGGGACAGGTCCTGATCTTTCTGCTATTGACTTTCCTGCTTGTCAAGGAATTCGCCCCTTTTAAAAAATTGAATTTCAGGTTCCTCAAATACCTGGGGAAGTTCCCCCTGCTGCTGTTGACCGGGCTTTTCTATAACCTGGCCATCTGGATCGATAAATTCATCATCTGGTCTGGTCCCGAAGGAGACCCCCTGGGGCACTGGCTTTACTTTGCACAGGTATATGACGTTCCCGTATTCCTGGCCTACCTGACCATGATCCCGGCTATTGCCTATTTCGTACTGGAGGTGGAAACCTCTTTCCTGGTAAAATACAATACCTATTATCATGCCATTATCAATAAGCACAACCTGGAGACCATAGGTCTTTTAAAAGATGATATCATGTTCAATCTGAAAACAGGGATGTGGAGCCTGATTAAAGTACAGGGCTTTGTCGCGATCCTTGCTTTTGTGGCTGCCCCTTTTATCGGTGATCTGGCAGGTCTGTCCCATACACAGGTAGGTGTTATGAAGGTGGCGATTTTCGGTGTGTTTTTCCATATGTTGTTTCAGATTATTTCCATTATTATGCTTTATTTTGAATTCAGGAAAGAAGCTGTCCTGGTGAATTTTCTCTTTTTACTGGCCAATTCCGGGGGGGCGTTTCTGTCGCTCCACCTTGGTCTGTGGAGTTACGGGTACGGGTACCTGGCAGCCACTTGCCTGAGTTTCTTTATTGCCCTGGCAGTATTTAACCGGAAAATAAGGGATTTGAATTATTATACCTTTATGCAGCAATCTATTGCATAGAGTGAAGTGATATAGATTATTTATAAGGAACCCGGAATCCAGGAAAATATTATAAGTAATTTACTGTCTATAAATTTCTCCATACTTTTTTCATCCGCAAGCAATAGATGATTATATATTATTTGTAAGCCTCAATTATTATGCCGATTTTAATACAAATTGTTTAGCATTAAGACGTTTTTATATGACAGGATATGAAGTCCTCTGGATAACCTAGGATATTTAACCTACCAAGAATTAAGATAATAAATTTATTTTATCACTTACCGTATTAATATTATGCTATGTAGAGAGAAAAATGAAAAAATATGAATAAAGTAAAAACGTAATTGTTTTGGGTACTATTTTTTATTATTAAAAAAAAGGAGGTGAAGGGCAAACAAACTATTATTACAAAAAGGCTTATTAAAATTTTAAAATTAAAGAAAAACCAAAAGGAG
The DNA here is from genome assembly GCA_016935735.1 of Spirochaetales bacterium. Taxonomy (GTDB): domain Bacteria; phylum Spirochaetota; class Spirochaetia; order SZUA-6; family JAFGRV01; genus JAFGRV01. The sequence goes on from JAFGQK010000332.1 coordinate 18,028, forward strand.
TACAAAATGTGTAATTTGTTTTTGAGGAAGTTAAAGACTATTTTAATTTTGGCAATGTTAATGTGTTTTACCATGTTTACAGCAACAGCCCAGACGATTACTTCAAATCAAACCGGCACCCAGGGCGGCTACT
>JAFGQK010000333.1 GCA_016935735.1 Spirochaetales bacterium
ATTCCCGGGAATGCGGATGTGAATTGTGACGGAAGTATTGATATAGTGGACGCTTTGTTAGTCGCACAGTATTATGTAGGACTTATAAATAGTTTTTGCTGATGAAAATAATGTTTTTTCACTACTAAAAGTTCCTGTATAAATTACATCGGGTGGGATGAATTTACTCCCGTTGGAAGATAAAAGTTATTAATCCTTGCAAGCCCTCCCGAGAAGTGGGGTTCATAACACGCTTGCTGCTGTTTGACAGGAGGACGGGGCTTGTCCTTGCCTTGCTGGGTGTTATCTGTATGGTTTACCAGACAGGGCTTTTCCCGGGGCCTGGTTCCCGGCGGTGTTTAATGTATTGGCGGAGGGTAATTTAGCTGGATTAAAAGAGGTATTAAACTACGGATATCTACGGATTTTTCAGATTGTTTATTTTTCAAGTTTGGTTTGTAAAGCATAACTGCTGCAGGAATTACATTCATTCTGTTTTTTTCTTTTTTGGTATTGTTTATGTTTAGCTATCACCCCTATAATCCCTATGTGTAAGGAATTGCTGTTGCGGCTGGGTGCTGAAGGGATGGTTTTTCGACATCCTGCTATTCTCCGGAAATTAGACAGCCACATCTGCATTCATATTAATCCCTTCAATAGTATCTATAATCTCATCAGTTGTTTCGTCATCAAACACGCCTGAAATTCCTTCTGAATGAATTTCATCGAATGGAATTTCAAAAAGCTGGGATGGTTCCAATACACCCTTCTGTGTGAGATAATCAATTATCTGGTTGATAAAGGTAATCTGGTTTCCGGTAAACTTGTTTTTATCAAGGTATTTTGCAAAAACTTGTTTTGCCGTATTTCTGTCGAGTCCAACTATGCCCCGGATAAATCTTCCCAGGGAGGTTTCTTCCGGGTATGCCTTTTCAAAATCTTCTTTAGATCCTATTTCCCCGTGAAAGAGAAAATGTTCCAGCTGATGAATATCAAAAGTGGTGATTTTCTCATTGAAAATGAGTTTGTGAATAACAAGATAATCCCTGTTTTCCCGGATGTATTTCTCTACCTTTCTCCTGTAATTGGCTAAATCACTTGTGCCAGGCCGGATTTCAGGGGATTCCTTTATTTCTCCAAAGGTATCCTCAAAATCCGTATACACAGGATTTCTTGTATTTCTTTCAATGAATTTTATCAAATCCCGGAGGGATGTTCTCACTTCTTCAAGAGCTGAGATATGCAGGTTTTCCCAGTATTCGTCTGATGTTAATTCCAGCAACATTTTCTTATACTTTGCAACAGCCGGAATTGTTATTTTATTTTCATATAAATATCGTGCGATTTCCCGGACATCTTTTATATAATTGTCCTGTAAAGGTTCGTTCTCAATAATGGCTATCTGCAGGTTGAGGATGAGTAAATCAAAGCGTCTTGCAAGTTCATCATTATCATGCGGGATGGTAAGGTGGGCAATATGTTCTTCTATATCATGTAAATCGGTTTTTGTAAGATTATCCCATGCTTCTTTATTATTATATTTATCAACATACAACCTGTGTGCCCTTACTACTATTGTCTCTCCCCGGTTGTCTTTTATTTCCCGGACCTCACAATGAAGCTGGGTAAGCAACACATTATAGTAGTTTTTATATTTCTCCTCTTCCCGGAAAGCAGTGCTTTTTATTATTTGAGACAATTTCAATCTTCGTATGAATATTTTCGCCGTCAGGCTTTCCTGCTGCGGCGCAACATACACATTGGGATTCTGCTGGAAGAACTCAAAGTTTTCACAAAAATCAAAAATGGTAAAATACTTTTTATCCTTACCGGGGGCAAACAGGTCTTCGCAGAGACGGGTTCCCCTGCCTATCATCTGCCAGAACTTTGCTTTGGAACGGACAATCTTGAAAAAGACAAGGTTCACCACTTCGGGAACATCAATTCCCGTATCCATCATATCAACAGAAACGGCGATAAACGGATTTTCCTTTTTTAAGGAGAACTTATCAATAAGGTCATGGGCATAATTTACCTGGTTATCTATAACCTGCAGGAATTTACCTTTAAGATGGGGGAATAACGCATCAAAGCGTTCCGCAATAAACATGGCATGTTTGTGATTTTTAGCAAAGATGATGGTTTTTCCGAGCTTATCCCCGCCTTCCACTTTTTGCCCATTATCCATTAAAAAAGTGAGAACTTTGTCCACAGTATCCTGGTTAAACACCCATGAATTGACTTTATCAGGATTTATCCAGGGTGGAAGAAAATCGCTGTCATCATCATAAAACTTTTCTTCATATTCCTGTTTTTCTTCTTCCGGGAGTTCATCGTATTTGATTCCTTCTATCTGAAATTTCACGGGAACGCTTAAGGATTTGTAGGGGACAAGGAAATCATCCGCAACAGCCTGTTCATAATCATATGCGAATGTGGGAACATTATCTTCCAGCCCGCACATTTTATAAGTGTTTCTGTCTATTTCATTCCTGGGTGTCGCGGTCAGCCCCAACAGAAGGCTGTCAAAATATTCAAAGATGGTCCGGTATCTGGCATAAATGCTTCTGTGAATTTCGTCGATGATTACCAGATCAAAATACCCCACGCCAAAGCGTTTATTACTGCCTTTTTTTTCATCTATCATATTCATCATGGTCGGGTAGGTAGAGAAAATAATACGGGTATTTATATCTTCCTTTTCCTTTGTTATATCCACGGTTGAAACATGGGGTAGATGCTTTTTGAAATGCTTCTGCGCCTGCGTTAAAAGGGCGTTTCTGTCTGCAAGAAAGAGAACCCGTTTTACCCAGTGGGCACGGAGAAGCATATCAACTATGGATATTGCCACCCTTGTCTTGCCTGTTCCCGTTGCCATAACAAGCAGGGCTTTCCGGGAACCGCTTTCATAGGCCTCGCAGGTACGGGTTATTGCTTCTATCTGGTAGTACCTTCCGGCTATATCCATACCCGGGGACAAGGATTTGAAATCCCTGATAGTGCTTCGCCGGTTAATGGCTGATGCTAATTCGTCTTTCGTATAAAACCCCAGTAACATCCGGGGCGGATAGCGTTTATCATCCCAGAAGTAAATTTCATATCCGTTTGTATAGAATATGAAAGGGCGCTGACCTGTGCTCAACATACGTTGAGCCCCAATTGTTGTTTTTAAAAAGGTGGTCATCTTTTCAAGGCAATCGGCATACAGGGATGCCTGATGCTGTCCCTGCCTCGGGTCTTTCATCGTCCGTTTTGCTTCAATAACAGCAAGGGGAAGGCCATTATCTCCCCAGAGGACATAATCAACATATCCCAATCCCGTGTCATTCGGCATCCCGGTCACTTCATATTCTTTATCTTTTGTATTATTTAAGGCCCATCCTGCTTCATAGAGGAGCATATCAATAAGGTACCAGCGGGTTTCTTCTTCCGTTGCCGTATCCGGATTAAAGTCGGTCTGCTCAACCTTTTTCCTGTTCTGTTCCTTTATCTTCTGAATGCGGATTTTAAGGGTTTTGTTTTCCAAAGCCTGTTCTTTAAGTTTCTTGTTTGTTTCATCAAGTTGTGCCTGGAGTTCCTGGATTTTTTCAAAGGAGTGTTCCTGCTTTTTCGTATCTGGCAGGACAGATTCATCAAAACCGGGAACCGGGATGGTTGTATTTTCACTGTAACATTTATAAAACCAGGAAAGGAATACATGGAGGTGCTTAAGACAGATAATGGAAAGCCTTGAATTAATAGTCTTTTCTTCCTCTGCCTTATGGGCCGCATGGTTACCTGAATCCCAGATGAACCTGATTCTTCCGAATAGTCCCGGGGCAAGGTTGTCTTTGAATGTCTGCTCATGGATTAAAGATGCAAGGTTGTCTCTATAGGGGCGGACCAGGCAGGTGTCGTGATTATAGAGCCAGTTCACAACCTGTTCAAGGGTATAACGGGTTTCAAATACGCTGGAGCGGGGGACGTTCAGGGCAAGGGATTCTGCTTCGTGAGCAGAAGTGAAGAACCGGGGCCATTCCGGTTGAAGAAACTGGAAGTTTGATTTCATCTTACTCCTCTTTTGCAGCAGATAATTTTATAATTTGTTCTGCAATCTTAAATACCTGTGTGCCCAAGGTTGTTGGCCAGCCGCTTTCACCAATATCTAATTTTATTGCATGAGATACAGCGATGCGTAAAAAACTTATTTTTACCATTTCTTCAAATTTAGTGTAAGAGTGATTATACCCGGGTAAATATTTTTTAATTGAGAAGCAAGGAATCTGGTATTTTTATTCACTTTCTTATTTACTAAATAATTCATTTGATCTTCTTCTGATAAATCAGACAGGTCTTTAAAATGTAAAAGCAGCCATAATTCAAAACATGGATTACTCACAATAAAATTATAGTCTTTTTTCCTGCATTTAGACAATACTTCAGCAAGAGCGCTTTCTTCCCAGCCGTCCCTGTCGCATACAAGGTATAAAAAATCCTTATCATCAACTCCATTTTTTTCTTTATACGAATCAAGATTATCAAGAATATATTCAGGAGCACTTTTATCTTCAATATTCGGAATAACATGAATCTTAAACCGGGAAAATCTATGCGCATTAGTTACTGATTCAAAATAATGCTTTTCGGTTTTTGCACCTTCCACTGCAATAACAATGAGATAGTCTTCCCGGTAATCTGCAGGGCGTTCCCTGGTACGTTTCTTATGCCCCACTACTTTGCAAATTCCTTTAAATAATCATCTTCACTTAATCTGGAAAACGGGAGCGCGCCGTATCTTCCTGCCAGATAACCCTTTTCCAGATTTTTATCGGAACGGGGTTTATATTCAAGTAATGAATATAAATGACTATGCCCTGAATCGTCTTTTTCAACAAACCAGATTTCATCCCTGCGGACCAGGTCCTGGTGCATAAGATTCGTGTTATGGACAGAGACAATGAGCTGCGAGGTATGATTCAGCTGAATAAATGCTTGCAGGAAATCTTCCAACACCTGTGTATGCAGGCTGCGGTCAAATTCATCGATTAAATACACATGAGAATTCAGATCCAGGAAAATGGGGACAAAATCTATTAATCTTAATGTCCCGTCGGATTCTTCTGAAAATGAGAAAAAAGCATCCTGGTCTTTGCCTTTATGTTTTGTTTTTAATTCCAGAGCACGTATTGTTTCCTTTTCTTTTATAATAATATAATGCTGGTAAGTATTTCTATTAAATAACATTACCCTGTCGTTATTTTGCAGTTGAATGAATATATCTTCCAGCAGTGTTTCGGGGAATCCCTTTTTAAATTGCTCGGTATCAATTTCTTCAAAGTCAAGATCTATAATTCCGGTATCAAAATCATGCAGCAGGTTTTTCATAAATTCTTTTAATTTGCTGTTTGCAATAATTAAAGGCCATGTCACGAACCGTGAATTTGTATGGAGTATAATCAGTTTTTTCTGAAACCAGGTAAATGGTAAGGTAAAATAGCCGGAATTTTCCATATTTTTGATATTTCGATTATTCACCATGGTTAAGAAAAGCTGATTTTCCAGCAAATCTTCTGCCATGAATTCAAGGCGCTTAAGGTTATCGCCTTTGAATAATTTATTATTAATGGTAAATTTACTGTTACTGCGTTCAAATACAGGGATTTCCTTTTCAGATTTTTCAATAATAAAAAGCCATTCCTCTGCAATTCTTTCCGGGGTATAGGAAAATCCATAGGAAAAGTGTTGGTTATTGATGATAAACTCAAATTCAAACTGCGTTGGTTTTGCAAGATATGAATTGTCCGATTTAAACCGGTTATCAGGATATCTCTGGCTTTTCGTGGCAGGCGGTGAAACAATCATGGATCTTGCCGTACTGACGGCTTTGAACAGGTTGGATTTTCCCGAGGCATTCGGGCCGTAAATTACGGAGCTTTTCAATAATGAAAGATCGCTGTTGTCTCCTGTTGATATAATATGAGAATCATTTTTCTGGAGCCCTTTGCCGGCAATCATTAAAAATTCCTGCTCTTCCGCGTAACTTAAATAATTGGATACAATGAACCTTACCAGCATAATTTCCCTCCGGTAAACGATATTTTCTCAAATTTAAATGAAAAAGCAGGGAAAATCAATAAAATTAATAAATATTTGAGAAATATTCTCATATTTTTACAGTACTTGAACGATTTAAACCCATTCTTTGTTTATTTTATATGAAACCATTCAATCCCAGTTGATTCATTGTGCTTGAAAAGATTTCTCACAAAGTTCACGGAGCACACGGAGGAAGAAATCTAAGGTGTTATTAGCCTTCCTTGTTCTTGCAAACCTGAAATCTGGATTATCATTAAATTATAAACAGAAAATTTAAACAAATGGAATAGAAAAAGTCGACAACTAAACAATCTCTGTGTGCTTTGAACTCTGTGAGAGATCATTGTAGAAGCATCCAGGAATATTTATCCATAGTAAACTTGTTCCCGCATAATTCTTAAGTATTTGGTAACTATTCAGCTTTTTTTAGGAATTGAACCACAGAGAAACGTGGGCTGTAGGCAGCCCTCGTTTCGGGACACAGAGAAGCCTGGCGTGTGACACGCCTGGCTTCGGGACACGGAGGGATTTATATTCAATCAATTTCGTTTTATTGTTTCAATGTTTTAACCTTAAGAGCAAGTAAAACCAGATTATTATCTTTATTTTGAAATAATTTAACCCAAAAAAAAATAAAAAAGATTAAGAAACCACTATTCATATTCTATAAACAATGCTAATGGAACAAAAAAACAACAACAATCTGGTCAGCAAAAATCATATCTCCAAATGTTTTAAGATAGTTTAGTTTTATTACATTAAAAACTATAATTAAAATGAAAGTTTAGCAATTCCTCCGTGTCCCGAAGAGAGGGCTGTCACAGCCCACTCTTCTCTGTGTCCCGGAATCCCTGGATTCCTCTGTGGTTCCATTCTTAAAAGCTGAATAGTTACAGTATTTGTAAAAAGAATAATTAATCAACAGAACTACTTATTCCTCTTCAATATCATACGTAAGAGTCCCGGGATCCACCCGGTCAAGAATGTCGTCTTCATCCACAAGAACAGTCATTCTCCGTATAAGTCCATCAATAAAATTTTTCTGTTTAAAGGATATAAATCCCTCTTCCATCCCATGTTCATATATACTTTTAAATATTTCCAGGGCGTAATCCAGGTCACCGGGATCATTTGCTTCACACAATTTGTCATAATTATCCAGTACATAAAGATAAAACGCCTTTGTGCGGACAAGATATTCGGTCAACTCCTGCTCAGTCTTTGATTCGCCCCTGTGCTTTTTCATTCTGCAAACTCCAGTTCGCCTTTAAAGGCACGCTGCATGAGGCTTCCGAAAAGATTGTCTATATCAAAAAATGATTGTTGGTACTTTATCTTTATTTCCGGCATGTTTCTGAATCTTTTTCCGCTTCATAGCAGAATTAAACTACGCATCAAATCTAACAGCTTTATTTTTTTTTGTCAAGCAG
>JAFGQK010000334.1 GCA_016935735.1 Spirochaetales bacterium
CTGCTTGACAAAAAAAAATAAAGCTGTTAGATTTGATGCGTAGTTTAATTCTGCTATGAAGCGGAAAAAGATTCAGAAACATGCCGCCTCCGATTATTTATCATCGTTACCCTCTATGTTTAAATCCCACAATTGGAATCTATAATATTTCTGATTCTGGTCTTGAATGTGATACGTTTACAATGTTTAAATCCCACAATTGGAATCTATAATATATTCGTATTGCATGGTAAGACAGATGTATTACGTGGACGTTTACAATGTTTAAATCCCACAATTGGAATCTATAATATTTGTATTATCAATCACAGTAGTTTCCGGGCCGTAGCCTGTTTAAATCCCACAATTGGAATCTATAATATTAAATTCATTATTGGCTTGTCTGGAAGCTGAAAAATGTTTAAATCCCACAATTGGAATCTATAATTAAAGTCTTCTGTAAAATCAACGTTATCCTGTTGTAGTTTAAATCCCACAATTGGAATCTATAATTGAAAGAATATCATGGCGTAATATGTAGATGTTACGTCGGTTTAAATCCCACAATTGGAATCTATAATGGATATATGAAAATAATAACTTTTGCATCCTGGAAAGGGTTTAAATCCCACAATTGGAATCTATAATTTACCCCAGCACCATGGGAGACGGTAAAACATAATATGTTTAAATCCCACAATTGGAATCTATAATTTTCTTATTGTGCTAATTATTTAAAAAATCGTGTTCTAGTTTAAATCCCACAATTGGAATCTATAATTATTTAATACCGAATTGTTCACGCCACTTTACCAACTCAGTTTAAATCCCACAATTGGAATCTATAATTATATTATATATAGAGAGTGAGGGAAACACTCTCAGTTTAAATCCCACAATTGGAATCTATAATAGATATATTTTCGCTTTCACATTGCCGTTGCTATCAGTTTAAATCCCACAATTGGAATCTATAATTACAAGATATTTTTGATTCTAAACTTGTATTTACTGGGTTTAAATCCCACAATTGGAATCTATAATGACTTTCAGGATGAAAACGGTCTCCGGGATGTTGTATCTGTTTAAATCCCACAATTGGAATCTATAATTGGATCATAAAAACACATCACGCAAGCATCTCCATAGTCGTTTAAATCCCACAATTGGAATCTATAATGCAGCAGGATTAGTAGTATCTCTTACCAATATCTGTAGTTTAAATCCCACAATTGGAATCTATAATTTCTTAATCCTTTCTGCCTTAATCCATGTTTGATCTGTGTTTAAATCCCACAATTGGAATCTATAATAAAAATAAAAATAATAGTTTCTGGATCGATTAAAGCCGGGTTTAAATCCCACAATTGGAATCTATAATTGTAGCATTCCCGGCTTTTTGATCTGATCCATGAGCAAGGTTTAAATCCCACAATTGGAATCTATAATAATATAAAAATATTAAAGACACAGGGTAGGAAAACATTGTTTAAATCCCACAATTGGAATCTATAATATAGAAATAACGAAAAGAGAGAAGGATGTTGGAATGTTGTTTAAATCCCACAATTGGAATCTATAATTCTGCAATATTTGTTTGATACGTTCGATTTTTTGTTCCCGTTTAAATCCCACAATTGGAATCTATAATTTGCACAATCCGAAACCGCATAGTTTCAGAATTTATGTAGTTTAAATCCCACAATTGGAATCTATAATTTGTTCCGTTTTTGCTGTCTCGACAATTAGATCAAGACAGTTTAAATCCCACAATTGGAATCTATAATATTGGAGCAGAGGTAGCTTGTCGGTCTCATAAGCCGAGTTTAAATCCCACAATTGGAATCTATAATATAAAAAAGATCAAAAATTATCGTATTACAAGAAAATATAGTTTAAATCCCACAATTGGAATCTATAATATTTGCGGATAGACTCTGGAAAATCATGTTGTTTTGTGTTTAAATCCCACAATTGGAATCTATAATATTGAAACAAAAATGTTGATAAAATCGCTTACTATGTCACGGTTTAAATCCCACAATTGGAATCTATAATATAATTGTACAGGTGCAGTTAAGAATACTTTATAGTGTGCAGTTTAAATCCCACAATTGGAATCTATAATATGCAAACTATCCTGAATTAGACGCAGCCGTTTATTGGTTTAAATCCCACAATTGGAATCTATAATATTCATTTTTCCTTAGAGTGTATCCTTCGGCTACTGCCATTATTGAAGTTTAAATCCCACAATTGGAATCTATAATATGGAATTCATGTAAATGGTCGGGCGCTTACTGGGTCTTTGTTTAAATCCCACAATTGGAATCTATAATATCATATTAAATCCGGGGTTCAGTCGAAACATTCCCCGTTTAAATCCCACAATTGGAATCTATAATATTGTTGCATTATCTGAATTGATTACCCACTGTGCCCAGGTTTAAATCCCACAATTGGAATCTATAATATCCTCTCTTACAAGATTTACTTCATTCTTGATTTTTTCGTTTAAATCCCACAATTGGAATCTATAATATGACATTCCGAATCCCGCTGCAACAGGCCCAACCTGCGTTTAAATCCCACAATTGGAATCTATAATATGAAAATAAAAAGATTTCTCGCTTTTGATTTTTTTCTAGTTTAAATCCCACAATTGGAATCTATAATATCCGCGCAGGACACGGGTATGGCCTGTCTTAGGACCCTGTTTAAATCCCACAATTGGAATCTATAATATCCATCCCTAAATCCTTATGTAACAAGAAAATACACCAATACCAGGGGTTGATTTTGTATGAAATCTGTAATCATGTTTTTGCATTATACTTTATTGCCTCCTAATTCTTTATGATATAAAAAGTTAAGTGAAACCGGCTTAAATCCGGTTTCATACAACATCATATGATGTCGCCCGCAGGATTAAAATCCATGCCGATATTTTGCCTTTCCAGATTGTTTTTATTATCTACCTTATATATAACAACATAATCCGTTGTTGTAAGTATTATTTCATTTATTTCTCCCTTTAACCGGATTAAACGGGCTTCTGTAATTTCGCCTTCGAAAACGGATTTTTGGGTATGATGGAGATATTGCCTGCACACTTTCAGTATTTTTCTTAAACGCCTTGGGCCGTCTTCTGTTTCAGTCGAAATATCATAGACAAGGATAACAAACATATTACCACCACGCCTTGAAAACTTTATACGGTGCATCGCCAATCAAATGTTTGATGAGTTTGTAACATTCAAGCCGGATAAGGGTTCTGTAGGAAACATTCCGCTTCAACGTCCTGTGTTTTATGGTTTTTTTCATACGGTTGCTGAACTCCGTTAAAATCATTTTCCTTGCATCGTCTGTCAGCACCATCCCTTTACTCTCTTTAATAAACGCGCCCGCATCAATCTGATTCAAATTAAGTAACCGGAAGATGATTCTGTCACCAAGCAATGGTTTGAATATTTCCGAAATATCCAGGGAAAGCGAATATCTTCTTTCTCTCAGTTCATGAAGAAAACTGATAGTGGGGTCAAGCTGCGTCCTGTATATCTGGGACAACACTTCGGAATACACAAGCGAATTCAGGAATGATATAAGGGAGTTGATTTCATTCTGCGGGGGCCGTTTGGTACGCTTTTCAAACTTCAAATCCTGCTTAATAATATGTTCAAAGCATGCATAGTAATGCTGCCGGATGTTCCCTTCATACCCCATGAGTTCATGAATATCATGGGCATCTTTTATCTTTTCCCGGATGATTTTGATCTTTTCTATTCGTTCCGCAATATCGCCGTCCTCCTTATGATACCCGAGATTTCTGATAATACCAGCCACGGCACCTTTAACAAACATCCCGGCCAGGTGGATGCGCTTCTCTGCATCGAGGTAATGTTCCGCCTGTTTAACGGTTAAAGAACCGGAAATATCCTTTTTTCTCGGCATATACGAACCGGAATAATATCCGTAATAATTAAAAACATGAACAATAATCCCCTGGCATGTGAAAAAATTCAGCAGTTTCGTATTCAAGCTGATTTCCCCGAATAAAAACAGGGTATCCACATCATTCACGGGAATATATTTGGGCTGGTCATCCTTTCCGGTAAATTTAAGCGTATTATCTTTTTTCGACAATTTCCCGCTTTTAAAAATATAATAATTCCGCATGATTTTTTACTCCGCAAAACAAAACTCGTAATACGCACATTTTTTACACTTCCCGGATGCGAGCCGTTCCGGTGCTGCCGGTGAATCAAGAATTGTTTCTATGTCACCGGTTATGTCAAAAATCCTCTGCTCGTCTTCCCCTGTAAGTTCCACTTTTATTGTCTTCTTTTCTTCCGGTACATGCACGACCCCTGTTGCCTCAAACCCATATTGCTTCAGGAAAAAAAGATAATATTTCAACTGCCACAGGGCAGCTTGTTCCAGCTTAGAGGTCTTTTTCACCTCATGCACAACCTCATAATTATTGTCAAAAAAATCGATCTTCACCGGGCCAATCTGTATTTCCTTTTTGTTTCTATTATAGTAAGTATCATGGATAAAACTCCCGATATCAACATTTTCATGATACTTTTCAAATGTAATTCCCCGTGAAAAAAGCCACAGTTTCCGCCTGCAGATAAAGTAATAATTGACCTGGGTGCCGGTAATTGTGGTATTCATAGTATTTCAATATAGGGTATCATCTCCTTTCTGTCCATTATAATCCCGGAATCATGGTCATATGCCAGATAAGCCCTGCAAATCCGCTTATTGTTATGTAATGGTATTTGAACTTCTTTCGGAACCCTGTATAATGGCAAACTTAAAGTAAACTGGTTCAGTTGATTGATGTATAGTATCCGTTCTTTTAAGGCCAGTTCTTTTGCATAGATTTTCTGCATACACATTTCGATAATGTCCTGATTTTCTGCATAAACGGATTCAGGGATAACAGTTATGTTTGCGATTTCCCTGAATAATTTTTGTGCTGCAGTTTTATTTGGGGCCTCAAAACCCAGTTCCAGTAAATCCAGGGTATCTTTAAACTTTTTATAGAACGCTTCCGCCTTTGTATGCTTTTTATCGAATATGATATTCATCAATTCCTGCTTGTTTTCGTCCGATAAGACCAGCCCGTCATATTCGGAAATATACCTTTCCGTTAAGTCAAGTATCCCGGAATCATAGATTGTTTTTCTCCCGCTGGGATTCTCCAGGGCAATAATAATATTGGGAATATCAGTATCCGTAATAATACGCCCCCACCTTCTGTAGATTCTGCCCATCCTCTGTATTAACGCATCCAGACTGGCAAGCTCGGTAAACAAAACATCATAGTCTATATCCAGGGACGCTTCGACAATCTGCGTTGTCACCCAGATTACGGGAGTATTCTTTTTATAGTCGTTTATTATCCCGTTTTCTCCCTGTTCTTTTTTTACCCTGTCTTTTTGAATAAAACAGGAATGAAGCAGTTTGACATTTCCACACCCTTTTAATTGCTTATATACTTCCTGGGCTTTTTTTACCGTATTACAAATAACCAGTACCTTTTTCCCTTTTTTATAATAATATTCAATATCATCAGCCAGCCCGCCTATTTCCGCCTGTTTCATTGTTATCTTGTGCTTTGCTTCTTCATTATATACCGGTCCGATTAAGGTACAGATATTGTCAAGTTCATTCCTCACAAAAGGATGAATCGTTGCACTCATGAAACAGAATCTCCCGCCAAGCCCGGAGATTTCCGTAAGGCATTGTATAATCATGGCCAGTGTTTCCGGCGTATATGCCTGGGGTTCATCCAGGATCACTTTGGAATATGCCAATGTGGCATAAATCTTTTCATACCCGTCCCATTTAAAGACTGATGTAAAAAGCTGGTCTGCCGTTGTCACGGTAAGGGGAAATGACAATTGCCGGGTCTGGTTTGTCCGGTAAATATGTTCTTCGATAGATAATTCTTCCGACGAGGGAAGGTTTTCTTTCGCTGCACCGTCCAATGCATCTATCCCGTATAACAGGCTGTTGCTGTGTAGCAGGCTTACGTTATCGTACACTATGGCTTTAAAGCGTTCATACATGGCATTCACGGAAACGCGTAAAGGGAGGGTGTAGAATGCCTTGGCATCCCCAATCCAGCTCAGGGCAAACTCGCTCTTTCCCATTCCCGTGGATGCAATAAGCAATACATTATTGTTTTGGAATAATGCGGCCTGCTTTTGAAAGTCCTTTAATCCTCTAAACCCTTCTATATTATGAGTAAGATAAGCAATAAGCTTCTCCCTCATATTTTTAATAGGTTCTTTTTCCACCGGAACCCGGGCAGAAGCTGCATGGTCGAGCCGGTGAAGCAGCCCCTTGAGCATGATAAACCGCCTATCATTTTTTATTCTTTCAAAGTTCTGTTTATTTTTCAAATAACCGAAATACCAGCCGCTTATTTCTTCCGGTACCTCAAACCCTAAATTTTTAACCCAGGTCAGATCATTCAATTTCCCGGAAAGGTCCTTTTCTATTACCTTGCGTAAATAACCTTCATCAAATTTAATGTCCCGTTTGTGGTGATATGCAATGGCATAAAATAGAAGAAAAAACGACTCATCATCAATACTTTCCGGGATAAATGCAGGTGAAAGGTAATTATGAGGAATCTCTCTGCAAAGTTCGGCAGGAATTTTAAATAATGCTTTATGAAGTTTCTTTCTTAATTTATTTTGAAAGATATCCGGCATCTTCCCCAGGTCATGATATGCACAGGCTGATTTCAGTAATTGCCAGTCATCCTTTATATCGATTACATCGGAGTAATATGCCTGTAATGTTTCACATTCTTTCAATAAATCCTTTGTGTGTTCCTCGATTGTCTGTCCGATATAGGTATCCCTGTCTGTTTTATATGTTTTCGCATAATTACTCACACATAATCTCCGATTAATTCGACAATTCGCTCTTTTCCCGCTGTTGTATCTATAAGAAATTCACCATTACTAATAGTACCATTAGTAAGATACACACAATCTATCGTATTAAAGTACCGTATATTTTCAATTACATCGTATTTGAACGGCAGCCTGTAATGTATACCCATTAATCCGGCAGCATCTGCTGTTTCCTTCTTAAGATAAATTTCATAATCAAGTTGATAATATTTTCTGGCAGAAAACGACTTTTTTTCCAATGTAATATAGTCGAGTGAATCAATCCGTAATAAATCCTCGTACCTGCCCAGAGAAGGATACATACCGGTAAACACTTTTTCTTTAAAGCTTTCAAGCCATTGTTCGTCAGTTAAAAAATAAAGGGTGAGTTCGGCGTCATAGAGTGTGCTGATATAGGTGGGCGAATGGTCAAAAGAACAATGAAAATCCTCCAGTTCGCAAATACCCCTGCCTTTACGCTGGAACTTTATGAGGCGCTGCAAATCCTGGATAACCGGTCCCGTTTTCCCGCTTATCCCGATACTTAACGGTATATATTCAGTGGCACCGGCAGCAGCATGAAACCATCCTTTTACCGTGGAAAAAGGCGGGAGCGGGAAAGTATCCCAGTAATTGTACGACATCGGTTTTCTATAGCAGGCAAATACCTGTTTTGTTTTAACCTTTAAGACTTTCATAATACTTCCTGACACCGTCTTTCAATGTATTAAAGAATTCATTTATTGACAGGGTTCTGTCCTTTCCCAGGATTTCCGAAAACTGCCCGTCGTCCGTAAAAAACCCGGGAACATACCCGATGTTACTTTGATCCAAAACTTTTTTCCCCATGAATTCCAGTTCAGCAACGGATTTTAAGATTTCACCATTCAGGGCGTATTTCTTTTTATTGTTATCATACGATACTTCTATTCTATCCATAAAAAACGGATTCTTTACATCATACACCCCGCCTATGACAAAAAGGGGATTCAGGCTCTCGATTCTTCCTTTTATTTCCCTGTTCAGGACCTTTACTGCATCCAGGAGCATATGGATTCGTTTTGTTTTTTCAGTATTCTTTATTTTGATGTCGTCATGGGGATCGTTGCCGGCCCTGTCAAGATCGACCGTCAGTGTATAACTGTATAAGGATTTTTGATGCTCAAACTGGAACGGGTTCGGATCTGCTTTTGTCCTGTCCGAAAAATTTTTGTTTGTCCCGAACTCCATATCACCGGAATAGGGCTCAAGTGCGACAGCAGGGCTCAACCGCACCACAGCAGAACGTGTCACGGCTCCTTTATCTTTCACTGTTTTCATATAACCGAAAAGATCCGCCTCGATATAATCTTTAATCGTGGTACTGCTTTTAAATTGAACAACCTTGTTTTCTTTAGTCAGAGGTTCTGACAAGTCTTTATCCATGTCAAAATTCTCTTTCATGGAACGATACAGGTCATACCGTATTGCCTGCCGGGAAAGGTAAGAATAAGTCCGTCCGTCCCGGGAAAGCTTTTTCAATTCTGATATATTCCCGACACCTTCCCCGTAATTAAGACTCATCGCCTCAAAAACAACTGTTATGGTTAATCCTTTGTTCATGTTGTATCTCCTTTACCTGCATTCGCCGGTTTTTTGGTTTGTAAAAGACCATTTACAAAACTGTAACCGAATGCTTGAAAAATATCTTTATCATTAAGAATCCTTACAAAATCCTTTGGGAACTCGATTTCATGGGCCATATAAATCCTGCTTAATATAAACATGAATTGAGAGGGTTCGCCGGCATGTAAACTCCCAAGCAATTTGTACGCTATTGAAGGTATTTTATTTTTCATATCCTTCTTCATTAAAAGATTGGATAAATCTGCTCCTTTATAAAATAACCTCCATAAATCCTTTTCTCCTATTTCCATCATCGTTCTCCTCTTTATAATTTTTTCAAAATACCGCGATAGTAGTATTGTTAAATTCTGTAAAGTATTCGCGTTGTAAATGGTTTTGACGTATCCCTCTTTTTGCTTTGCTGTAAGAAAATACCGTGTTAATCGGTACAGGAAAGAGAAATCGAGCTTATCCTTTAAAAACAATGTTAAAAACAAGGGTAATAAGTATTCTCTTTTATCTTTTATAACAAAATTACTTTTCGAAAGCTTTTTCAAAGTTTCCTGTTTTTCATTAATATATTCCGCTTTTTCCAGGGATATGTTGAATGCATGTACTTTCGGAAAAGTGGATGCCGGATTTTCCACCTCTATAAGAGCGATATTTCTTAAAATATATTCTGCCTTTTTCGTTTTTTCCTGTAAAAGGAGTTCGGTGAAAAACTCGACAAGGATATTTGCCGGGTCCTTACTCAAAATCCTCGCCAATAATTTATTTTCCCTGTAAAGCTCGGACACCGAACTGTCCTGGTTTACGAATAAAAGGTGCTTTTCCTTACCCCTGGAAGTATCCGTAAACCCGGCAAACGTGCAAAAATAGATAAGTTCAGGAATTTCTCCTATGGGTAACTGCATTTTGAAAATCCAGAAGAAATTCACTGCATCTTTATTCCCGCCCAGGAAAGGGGACAATCCTGTATCAAAATGGGTATTCTTTTTTGCAGGATTTTCCGGATCGATAAGGCAGAGCAGTTTCTTTTCATATGTATTTTCCCGTCCCACGATTGCAGACTCAAAATCATCCTTGAATTTCGTTAAATAGCCGCCGGTAATGGCACGGTTTAGAAAGCTTTTCTGACTCCCCATCCCGGAAAGATAGATCTTTGCTTCGCTTTCGATAACTTCCTGCTTATTGTTTTCCAGGAATGAAATGTTATCTTCCAGAAATTTTATAAGTTCTCCCGGTTTGTTTTTTATGGTTTTCCTGTCCGGCGGATCCATATTGTCCCTTAACAGTTTGGGGCATGTAAAGGTTTTATACCGTTCAAGGATGATTTCTTCGAACGCTTTTTTCCCGTCATCTGTTATTTTATATTTTGTCTTTATTTTCTCCGGATCTTTTTGAAAAGCTTTACTATCGTTTAACCATTCCGTATATTGTTCTTTCGCCCTTTTTGTTCTTCCATACTGGTCATGAGCTTTTACAAAGAACCGCTCTGAGAACCCCTTTAGAATGGAAAGGTCGAACTCAATATAATTCTCCCCGATTTGCAGTCCCGGAACTTTACATAAATCATCCGGCATCGCATCATCCGAAACAATCCGTAAAAACCCGGCAATCCCGGCATTAAAATACCAGTCTCTTAAGAAAATTCTGATTTGCATTTCTAAATAACTCCTAAACCTACCAGAATACTAATAATTGTTGTTACAATTCCTATTAATGTTACCATTATAGTAATTAGAACGAGTTTAATATTTTGAGATTTTCGATTCTTAAGGTTTTTATTGGATTTATAACGAAAATTGAACAAAGAAAATTCAATGAATCCCATTAAAATAATTCTCCCTATTATAATAAATATTAAATAGAAGCCAGGGTATTATATATAACGTAATTCTTTATATCCCATAATTGAAACCTCAAAAAAGCCAAATTAAGTTATTTATACCCGGCTTCATTCTTAATATTTACTAACATTTCATATAAAAGTTAATATTTTAAATATAAAATTTATAACTTTTTTCACCTCACTACCTCGACCATGCCGAATCCCTGGTTCCTCCTGGCACCCAGGCCTGTCTCGTACACGAGCTTTATCACCTCCGGGGGTGCTTCCAGCATAAAGATTCCGGCTGTGGCTTTTATCAATCCCCTGTAATGGTTTAAATACACGATTTTACATTTTATTGGTTCAAATTTTACCGGGAAATCGCTTTTTCCAAGAAAATCCCGTGAAAGGGAAACTACCGATTTTTTCATCCATTCACCGAATTCAGAATCATCAAAACCGAGCCATCGGGGTTTTTCCCCCGGCATGATTTTTCGTATCAGAAGTGGGGCACAGGTTTTAAGCTTTACAGCCGGGCTGCTTATGAATCCGAGTTTTTCCCTGTGAGTGACTGCCCGGACAAAAACAAGGGAGTGCGAAGTCCCGTTCAGGGACAACTGCAAAGCATGCTTATTCTGAATAAATCCGTTATAAAGGGCAAAGAAAATTTCATACCCATTAATGTTGAGTCCGGGAACAAGGTAATTCCCGAAAGAAACAGTCAAGGTAAACCTGTCTGTCTTTAATTCGGAAGCATTATCCCCGGCTTTTATACCAGGGAAAAAGCATGAAAAAGTAAACGGTTTTACACAATTTACCTTTTTATCTGTGCCCCATAACATGTTCCGCAGGTCCGGTCTGCTTTGCTTAATCAATTCTTTTAGAAAGGAATAAATTTTTATCCTGTAGTCCGGCTGGAGGTGAAGCTGTCCGGAAAAATTTTTGAATTTTAAGAAAAATGTCACTCTCATTCATTGTAATCCTTCCCTTGAATTTTAAAATGATTCATGTAATGTATATAAAAGTATAGATACATAATAATAATAAGTCATAAACTATCTTCTTGCAATACATTTAAAAGAATACATGCCTATCCTGTTGATACTATTAATCAGTCTTGTGAATATGTATTAATCGACATGATTAATAGATACCTATTAATATTTTAGAGAATTTTTTAATAAGGAAACCACGAAACCAGGAAAATAAATCTCCATTTGCCGTTTTCCAGGATAATCCCCTGGATTCCTGGTTTCCTTATAAATATTTTTTAATCAAAAGAGTTTTTAACGGCAAAAACTTGAATTATTCAACAAGAATGAATTACTGAAAAGAGTACTTATTAAAAAGCGTGATTAGCTAGCTATAAAAGATACTTGATATAAAATAGTATCCCTACTATCTTACCCCACACGAAAAAATAAAAAAAAGAGTAACATTGAAAAAAAAACCACTACTCTTGACCCTGTTCTTATGCCTTACAATTTTTCTTTATGCCCAATCCGAACCTGATCCTGGTGATGTAAACTGGGATGGCTCGGTAGACATTGTCGATGCACTGCTTATTACCGACTATTATGTGTATATTTCTGTGGATAATTCCATTGAAAACCCTGAACAAACAGGTTATTTTTCCCGATACTAATTAAAATACAATAGCGGACAGTGATTGTGGCAAACATACGGAAAAAAATATTATTCCCCTACATTCCCCAGCGGGATTCGAGTGAATGCGGGACTACCTGCCTGTCCATGATCTTCCACTATTACGGGGCACCCAATGTGCAGCCGTTATTGCGAAGGCTGGGGAACGTTAATCAATCGTACACGGATCTTTATACCCTGCACAACCTTGCGGAAAAATTCGGGTTTTTGCCGGAAGGCATTAAAACGGATTACAAGAGCCTCATGCATTGTACGCTTCCCGGCATTGCACATTACGATGAAAATCATTTTATCGTTATTATAAAAGTAAAAAGCAAGATGATATGGATTGCGGATCCTGCCTATGGAAAGATGAAAATCCGTAAAGAGGAATTCCTGAAAAAATGGAAGGGCATCATTCTTATTCTTAAACCCCGGAAAGGGCTTTTCCAGGATACCGAAGTAAAGGACTATATCAAAAACCTTGAAAAACAGCAAAAGGAATTACGGGAAAAGCACCTTTCCCTTTTGAATCCCTTTAAAAAGCTGTTTACCGTTATTTTTCTCCTGAGCTTTCTCCTGCAGGCACTCGGTCTGGGACTCCCGTTTATCAACCAGGTTATCCTTGATACGATTCTGAAAGGGAAACACCTGCTCCTGCTTTTTGCAGTTCTTGCCGGTCTTCTGGGAATTTCCTTTATCCAGATTATCGTATCGATACTGCGCAACCTGCTCTTGGCCCGTTTCAAGATTGATTTTGAATTGAATTTTTTCAGCCGGCTTTTCCGTCACCTCATTCATCTTGCCCAGTCGTATTTTGATACGCACAAACGGGAGGATTTTGTTAACCGTTTCCAGGAAAACTTAAGAATACGCAACCTTCTTTCCCCTTCCTTTCTGCAATCGATCCTGGATTTCATATTCATTATCAATTTCATTATCGTTCTTTTCATGTACCATGTCCCGCTTACCCTTATTGCATTGCTTTTTTTATGTCTTATTTCCATAACCACAATCATGTCTACCCCCAGGCTAAGGAGTCTTCAAAATATCATTTTTCACAGGAATGAACGGGCAATGGGCTCTTTTCTGGATACCCTTCTCGGGATAACCACTATCAAACTCTTTAACCTGGAAACGTATAAATTCGATGAATGGAGGACCCGGTATTCCCAGGCGCTGGGGGAGCAGGCTAAAGCGGAACGTACCTACATTTTTCTTTCCATTATACTGGGAGGGGCAAATCTGATAAGCCGGGTTATTATTATGGGATACGGGGCCTACCTGCTTTTCAGGCAGGTACTCACCACCGGGCAGTACATCGCTTTTATAAGTATTTACGGGTATGTGATGATCTCGGTTTCCGGCATTTCTTCTTTATGGTTTTCTCTTCTCGAAATGTCTGTCACCTACGAGAAGGTGAATGATATATTCATTCAACCCCCGGAAACCGGGGAAACCGGTTATACAGCAGGAGACCTGCCAAAGCCCGATATCCGTTTCAGGCAGGTGTCATTTCATTACCCGTTATATGAACAGCACCCCGTACTCTCCGGCATCACCCTTTCCATCCCTTTCGGAACAACCGTGGGCATTGTCGGGCGGAACGGGTCGGGGAAGACCACACTGCTTCATCTTTTATCCAGGTTGTACACAGATTATGACGGCACTATCTCCATTAATAATGAAGATTTAAAGAATATTCAGCCAGCAGACATCCGCCGGAAAATAGGGATAGTACCCCAGAAGGTCCATTTATTCAACGGCACCATAAAAGAAAACATCATGTACGGCCGGCTCGATGCAAGTGAACAGCAGGTCATCGAAGCTGCCCGCAAAGCGGATATCCATGATTTTATTGAAAGCCTTGCGTTTCAATATGAACAGAGGATTGGGTCTCATGGCATCGTTCTTTCTGCGGGACAGGAGTTGAAAATCGCCTTTGCACGCCTTTTTCTGAAAAACCCGGATATCATTATCCTTGATGAAGCGAGTAGCCACCTGGATGTGGATACGGAAAAACTCATATTACAGCATGTTCACGATGTCTTCTCCGGCAGAACTGTCATCTCCGTTGCCCACCGCCTGCATACATTAAAGCGGATGGATGTGATTATCGTTCTGGATGCAGGGAAAATCGTTGAACAGGGTTCCCATGAGGAGTTGATGGAAAAGAATGGCTTTTATGCACAATTCATAAGAACATATGTGGCACTGTAAGCCTTGCCCATTCAATCTTTTAAGGAGTTATACAGTTCCTTGTGTTCTTTTTTAAATGATTCGGAAACGGAAAATCCTTTTTCCAGTACTTCTTTAGCAAATGCGGTTTCTTTGCCTTCTATATAAACTAAAGCCAGGTCATAATAAGGATCAGTAAACCCGGGGGGAGCAAGCTCAATTGCTTTTTCAAGCATTGCAATCCCCCCGGGCCTGTCTTCCATTCTAACAAGACACAGGCCAAGCCCCTTGTATGCATAAGCATTCAAAGGATTTTTCTCAATTGATTTTTCATTCCATACTCTTGATTGTTCATAATTCTCCATGGAAAAATGTACATAACCCAGAAGATCATAATGTCCGGTTTGCCCGGGTTTCACCTTCTCTGCCTGTTTAAGATAAAGATCTGCGAGTTGAAACATTTCGTCTGTAATATAACTCCGGGCTTTTTCCATCAATTCCGTATAATCCGTTATTCTTTTAATTTTTATTTCTTCCTTTTCCACCGCATGCCGGAACGAACAATACCTGTTTTCATACAGGGTCCCGCTTAACGTTATCTTTGCACCTGTGCAGCCCCCGAGACAATAGCTGCCATACTGGCAGGTACGGCAGAATCCTGTGAGGTCGCTTTTTTTCATCGACCGTGTACAGGAAAAAGCGTTTTCATCTGTCCAGATTGCATACAGATCCTTTTCCCTGATATTTGCTTCGATAAACCCCGGGTCCCTTATAGAAAGGCAGGGGTTGATGTTTCCATTTGCAGTGATTCCTATCACACATTTTCCCCCGTTACAGCCTTTCCAGAACCGGATTTTGTCCGTTCCCATGGCATATCGCCGGATTTCCATTTCTTTTTCATTAAAATAACCGATGTCATCCGCCAGATCGATAATGATTGGATAATTTTTAATCGTATCATAGGCAAAGTCAATAAGGGTATCAATATGATGTGGCGAAATGATCAATTCTTTATGATGAAGGAGGTTTCCCATAGGACTCGCTATCTGGAACTGCCAGCGTTGAACCTTTTTTTCAAGAAGAATCGTTAAAAGACCGGGAAGTTCCCGGATATTCTTCGTGTTTATACTTGTACAGATGACAGAAGGCATTCCATTGTTATTCAGAACATCCAGGGCATTCATAACATGATCAAATGAACCTTTTTTCCGTATATCGTCATGGGTCTCTCTTAAACCGTCCAGGCTTATCCCCATATTCAGAATACCGGAAGCAAGTGCCCGTTTTACCAGCTTATCATCAATGAACCACCCATTGGAAATGACATTTGTCTTTATCCCGAGGGAAGAAAGACGCTGTGCAATGATATCCCAATCCTTTCTCATGAACGGTTCACCGCCGGATAAGGTGACAATCTTAAATCCGGTTTTTGCCAGACTATCACACAGGGCCAGGGCTTCTTCTTCTGTCAGTTCGTCTGCATATTTTTCACCACACCCGGACCCGCAATGTTTACAGTGCATGTTGCATGCATATGTCATTTCCCATACACAATTGGAGGGAATATAGTTCTTGATCATATACGAATCATACCTCTTCTTATAGTTTTTATTCATCCATAGAATTTATTTATGGAATTTACCGTTATCCGGTTAAAATGGATGATGTATCATTTTATTCTTTTGGTACAGGAACTCCATACATAGGAATGATAATCCCATACTTTACCAGGGGATCCGGGCCGCGATGCTGTTCCTGGTTCCCTTCGCCTTCGCCACCGGTAATCTGCTTCATTTCATTCTCTGTGAGTTTAATCGCAGATAATTTTACATAATTTTTCATAAATAACTCCTTTTCTTTTATGAATGCGCTGTAAAAATCTATGCTTGCCTTATTATATATCGCAGGTTAAGCAGGATTAATATACATAACATTCAGGGTGTGAATTTCCTTATTAATAGGAAACTCATTCATTATTTTTATTGATAAAGCAATAGCTATTGCTTTAATTAATATACTCGTTATTCCGGATATGGTTTCAAAAAATTGTATATGGAAGAATGTATTTATAACCTTCGAAATTCCGGTTGAATATATTTTCCTGCTATAGAAATCCCTATTTTATGATTTTTTCTTATTTTTCTTTTTTACTTTTTATACTTATTTTTTTTTCTTTAACTACTTTAACTACTTTAACTACTTTAAATTCAATGATATTATTCATCCAAATCCGGGTAAAATAAGAAAACCCTATAATAATTTACCCGGGTCATATTATTTAAATATAAGTTATTATTTAAGGAGGAATTTATGAAGCTGAATTTACGTTCTCTAATTCTGCTTTCCATGGTAATACTCCTGGTTTCCCCGATTTTTGCTGGTGAAAAAGAGAAAACAGGGGAAAAGGTAATTATTACCTGGTGGAACCTTTGGACAGTCGAACCAAGCAAGTCATTAGGAGAGCAAATAGTCAAAGACTACATGGCTGCACATCCCAATGTGGAAATACAGCCGACTGTTCTGGAAAATGAAGCTTTTAAACAGAAGGTCAATACAATGATGCAGTCCGGTAATCCACCGGATGTTTTCCAGAGCTGGGGCGGGGGTGTCATGAATGAATTTGCAGAAGCAGGATTACTCAGAGACATTTCCCCGGAACTTAAAGGCGAATGGCTGACCTCATTAGGCGGGGAAGGACTGGTAGGTTTATACGGTTATAAAGAAAAATTTTATGGCGTTCCCTATGATATGGGTGCAGTCGGTTTCTGGTACAATAAGGATTTATTCAAGAAAGTAGGATATGAAAAACCGCCGGCAACCTGGACAGAATTGGTTGATTGTATTATAAAATTAAAAGCAGCCGGTGTTGTCCCTATTGCACTGGGTGAAGGTGATAAATGGCCAGGACACTTCTGGTGGGTATACCTTGCAGTAAGACTTGGCGGAAAAGAAGCTTTTGACCTGGCATACAGCAGAAAGGGTTCTTTTGCCGATGCACCGTTTGTAAAAGCAGGCGAAATGCTCCTGGAACTTGTTGATTTAAAGCCATTCCAGGACGGGTTCCTGGGTCAGACATACAATGATCAGGCAGCTCTTATGGGTAATGGCCAGGCAGGTATGGAACTTATGGGACAATGGGCACCCTCTGTTGAAGCCGGGAATGCAACAGACGGCAAAGGACTGGGTGATAACCTTGGATTTTTCTCTTTCCCGATGGTTGAAGGCGGAAAAGGAAAAATAACGGATGTAATGGGTGGAGGAAATGGTTTTATCGTTGGCAAGAATGCACCGGATGAAGCGGTAGATTTCTTAAAATATATCACCGGTCTGCAAATTCAGACCACACTTACCGAAAAGGGAGTTATTATTCCCACCATTAAAGGCGCCGAGACAGCAATTAAAGATCCGATGATGAAAATGGTGCACTCAATGGTTTCAAAAGCCACCTATTATCAATTGTACTATGATCAGTATCTTGCACCTGCTGTTGGGGAAACTGTAAAAGATGCTACCCAGCTTCTTTTTGCAGAACAGGCAACAGCTAAAGAAGCTGCTGATATGATCGAAAAAGCAATGGCAGATTCGGTACAATAAATGGGAAAATGAGTCCAGGTTATCATTCAACCTGGACTTTTTTTATTTTTAACAGCACATTAGGGGAAAAATATTTAGCATATAGTGAGGTTTTGATGAGTACTTATGAAATGAGGTTATTTCAGCAAAGAAAAAGGAAGAAAAAGATAGAAAAATATGCTATCTTGTTGTTATTTCTTGGTCCGCCATTAATTTTTTTTACGATATTTGTCATTCTTCCCATTATCCAGGCTGGATATTATAGTTTTTTTAAATGGAATGGCCTTGGACCAGTGTCTCATTTCTATGCCCTGAATAATTTTTATAATATTATAACAGATAAAGTATTTATTAAATCCTTTCTTAATAATTGCTGTATCATTCTTTTTTCCATGCTTATCCAGCTTCCGATGGCATTTATGCTGGCTGTTATAGTATCCAGGAAAACCTTCCCGGGAGTGGTTTTCTTCAGGCTGCTTTTTTTTCTCCCTTTCATTTTATCAGAGGTAATCACTGGCGTACTCTGGCAGTTTCTCTATCACCCGCAATATGGTATTTTTCAGTACCTGCTTGGTCCTTTCCTGGGAGAAGGGGTAAGTATCGGATTACTCGGGAATGTTAAGACGGTATTTCCTGCAATTTTTGCAGTTCTTACATGGAAATACTTTGGATTGCACATGGTAATCTATATTGCCGGTATCCAGAATATACCCGGTGAACTGGAGGAAGCTGCCGTGATTGATGGTTGTACCAGGTGGCAGATTATCCGGAATATTATTATTCCTCTTTCCAAACCTTCCATCCTTATCTCGGTTTTCTTTTCAATTATCGGGTCTTTAACCTGTTTTGATATTATCTGGGCTATGGGAAAGGGTGATCCTGCCCATGCAGCGGAGGTGATGGTCACGTATCTCTATAAGTATGGTTTCTTACGTTTTCAAATGGGCTATGGAAGCGCAGTGGCAGTGGTTATCTTCCTTATCTGTCTGGGTTTTAATATCTTTTACCAGCAGCTTCTTATAAAACGGGAAAGGGATTAGTTATGTTAAAAAAGAGAAGTACTGGCAAAATCGGAAATTATATATTTTTTTATACTGTTTGTATTATATTTACCTTAATTATTATTGTTCCTATTGTGGTTGCAGTAATGGGCGGTTTCAAATCCCAGGGGCAGTTAAGAACTGATCCGTTTGGTCTGCCTTCCCCTCTGCATCCGGAGAATTATATTAATATCATCATCGATCCTGCATATAATTTCTGGCGGTTTATGGGGAATTCAATTTTTATACTTATATGTACATTGGTAATCGATATTTCCCTGTCAATAATGGCAGCATATGCATTATCCTGGATTCCTTTTAAAGGTAATAAACTTGTCTTTACCTATTTTTTAATAGGGTATTTATTTCCCGGTGCCGTTGCAATGCTTCCCCTGTACCTGCTCATGAAATTATTAAACCTCCTGGATACCCATTGGTCAGTAATCTTTGCCCAGGCCGGGTTTGGTTTGCCCTGGCATATTATGCTTTTAAGGGGATTTTTTGTCACCATTCCCAGGGATCTTCATGATGCTTGTATCATGGATGGTGCCGGTCCGATACGTTTTCTCATAACTATAGTGATTCCACTTTCCACTCCGGTAGTTGCAACAACGGGAATACTCACAATGGTACAAAGCTGGAATAATTATTTCCTTCCCCTTATGTTTCTTAATCCACAGAACCTCTATACCCTTCCCCTGGGTATCTATCAGTTTATGGGTCAATACCAGCAATACTGGAACCAGATTATGGCCTTTCTCTGCCTGGGAATGGTACCTACGCTGATCTTTTATATTTTTGCCCAAAAATATATTGTAGCAGGGTTAACAGGTGGATCAATCAAAGGGTAAGCTAAATATGATGATATAAAATAGTAATTTAGTTCTGTCTATTCATTAAGAATCCTGGTATAATATCAGGATTCTTAATGAATAGAAACCTTAATGACGGTCCGAATCATTTGATCTAAAATTAAATGACAGATATCAGGTGCAACCGGCACGGTAAAATCCACTTATATGAGGTTCTTGCAAAAATTCCTTAAATACTATTGGATTTTTGCAAGAGGCTCATATAAAAGAGATTAATATGAATTGTTGTCTTTTTTCTTATGATGGGTTAAATTTAAAAGCAGAAAAGGACGAGAGGAAATTATGAGAAATTACACCTCGTTTTTTGAGGATGTAAAAGAATTAAAGAACACAATAAATAAAGAAACAGGCAGACCTGCACTGGAAGGTGTAACAGATAATTCCGGTATAGAGGAAATTATACGCTGGGGATTTTCAGCAAAACTTGATATCTTTAAAACCCTGATCCTGATCCTTAAAAAGCTGTGGGAAGATTTTCTTTCTGACCAGGGTAATGAAGAAAAGACTTTTAATGAAGATAAATTTACTATTCTGAGCAGGGAAGAGACCTTAATGAACGATTTTCACCCCGATATAATGGATATTTATTTTAAATTTCAGAGATTATATAGGGAAAATCTTGCAGGCAACCAGACCCTTGAATATATAGATGAACTTCATTATGGGGATTATGATGAAAGAGTCTTGAAAAATCTGGTCCAGGAAATACTTTTAAACCGGCTCTATTTTCACCCGGTTAACTCGGATGTTGTGAAGAAATTTATACAACAGAAAGAGGATGAACAGCAGATTTTAAAACAGGCAAATGAAATAAAACAGCAGGAGTACTGGATCGCAAAGTGTGTATGGATCGAACTCCAGGAAGAACTTTCCGAATTACTCATGCTGCTTGAAGCCTCCCGGCTCCGTAATGGGTATATAATGCGGGAGTTCTTAAAAATGTTCGGCAATGCATATGTGGATCTTAAAGAACAGATTGTCCGGGTACTTTCCATTAAACGCAGGATGATGCTCAAAGATACGCATCCGGATTGGTCAAAAGAAGATGTCGAGAAAACAGTAAAAAACCTGGAAAAGAATGAAGAAAAGGAAATCGAAAGACTTAAGTATTCTGCCAGGATGGCAGATATTATTGATGATATAGAGGCAAAGGGAGACATGGATGATGAAACCCTTAATGAGTATAAAAAAAAGGTGAAAAAAGTACTCAAGGAGATATATTTCCTTCTTCATCCGCACCGGCTTATGCACAATCCGGATTTCCAGAAACTAACAACAAAACAGAAGGAGCATTTAAAGAAACTCTGGGATAGAGTGATGGATATCAAACAGCATGACCTGCGATACCCGGAAGGAACTGTCGGGCATTATATGCATTCCCTTGATAACCTTTTAGGTATCCTGGATAAAGGGAAAAAGATTCTTGTTCATTCCGGACTTGAAATTAATGTGGGCTATATCATTACCGGAAACACCATTGATGAACGAATCGAGTGGTTGAATAACGAAATTCAACAACTGGAAAAAGATATTCAAAATACAAAAGAGGAAATACTCATCTTGAAAAACAATAAGGATATCCTTGAAAAAAAGGCTTCCCTGGCCTGTCCTTCAAAACATGACCAGGTAC
Source organism: Spirochaetales bacterium (assembly GCA_016935735.1). GTDB lineage: Bacteria > Spirochaetota > Spirochaetia > SZUA-6 > JAFGRV01 > JAFGRV01. The sequence continues at coordinate 21,270 of JAFGQK010000334.1, forward strand.
GGGAAGAAATGCTTAGACGGGCAGAAGAGTATAGAAAAGAGGCCATGGAACTGGAAAAACAGTTTGAACATCTCTTTAAAGGAGATCCTTCTTGATGCGGATTTTTACCATATCTCCTGTTCACTGAATGACATCGGGTGATGATAATTGAATGAAGGTAATGCGATGAGTGAAAACCTGGGATCAAACAAAGATATCTCCCTTTATGAAGCAGCGGGAAAGTATCTGTCAGATGTTCAAAAAGGCATCTTTGACATCTGTAATATCAAGGCACGCAACAAAGCCCACAATGTTGGCGGGCATACAGACTGGGTCAGGGAAATTTTTATAACCCATGACAATACTAAAGCTGTATCTGTGAGTGATGATACCACGGCAAGGTTGTGGGATATCAAAACAGGAAGATGTTTAGCGATCTACACAGGCCATACCAATACAGTGCGGGCTGTGGCCGTGACACCGGATGACAGGCTTCTCGTTACCGGGAGCTGGGACAGAACCATCCGTATCTGGGAACTGGAAACAGGAAAATGCATAAAGGTCCTTAGAGGCCATACTGCGCGAATTCGCTCTATTGTTATCAGTTCAAATGGAAAAACAATCTATTCGGGGAGTGAAGATACAACAGCAAGAAAGTGGAGTCTTAAGACCGGGAAATGTCTTCGTATATTTGCAGGACACAAGAAAGCAATACGGGTTGTGGCCGTAACACCGGATGAAAAATTTCTCTTTACCGGGAGTGAAGATGCCCGGATAAAGAGATGGGATACGAAAACAGGAAATCTTCTTGATTTTATTAATGCCCATAATGGTGAGGTTTTTGCACTTCATATTAACAGCACTGGTACCGAGATGTTTTCCGGCGGCAGGGACGGCGTAACGGTACGATGGAATCTTGCAGATAATACCTGTATGATGAAATACAAAGGGCATAAGAACTGGATAATGACCATCTCCTTGAGCCCGGATGAAAAAACCATTTTAACCGGTGATCTGGACGGGATCATTAAACTCTGGGATATTGATACCCCATCATGTAAATATACCCTGGGAGGACCGACCTGGGGAGTGAATGCCCTCCGGTTCAACAGGACAGGCTCCTGCATAGTTTTTGGTTCAGAACACCGTGCCGGAATCATAGACCTTAAAACAGGAAACTGTATTGCGGAGTTTAAAGGACATTCCAAGAATGTTTCATCACTTTGCCTGAACAGGGATAATACCATTCTTGTTACCAGCGGATGGGACGGTATTGTCAATGTATGGGATATCCGGACAGGAAAACTCCTTCATAAATTAACACAAAGAAAAATAAGGGGAAGCGGTATCCTTTCTCTTTTTATAAGCAGTGATAACAGGTATATGGTATCCGGGAGTGATAACGGATATATTATGCTCTGGGACCTTTCAAACGGGAAATGTATCCGTACGATCAATACAAAAGCAGACAATATCCATGGTATCTGTATTACCCCGGATATGATGCACATCATTATCTGTTGCAGGGAGTTGTACGAAAACATTAAAATGTATGATTTTTCAACCGGTGTATTGGTGAAGCATTTTAAAGGGCATGATAATACTGTCTTTTCCCTTGATTTAAGTTATGATGGGTCACTTTTAGCTTCCGGGAGTGCAGATAACACTGCACGTATCTGGAACGTAAAAACAGGGGAATGCCTGCATGTCTTTTACAGGCATGATGACTGGGTGGAAACTGTACGAATCAGCGAGGACAAAAAATACCTTGCAACAGGGGGCTGTGATCTTCACGTGCGTGTCTGGGAAATTGAAACAGAGACGCTTGTGCATGAGTATAAAGGAAGTTCACATACAATCTATTCTGTTGATATAAGCAGGGACAATACATTGGTGATGGCCGCAGGAAATGATAAAATTATCCGTATCTGGAATATAGAATCCGGCAAACTTATGGAAAAACTCTATGGGAATGACTACCAGCTTTATTCTGCCCTGTTTGACCGGACAGGGAAATACATTTTTTCATCCGGTAAATATTCACTTCGTATGTGGTCCTGTGAATCCGGGAGAATGATACGGGAGTTTGCCGGATTTTTAAACAGTGTCTGTTCCCTCTATGTGAATCCCTATACCTGTGAGGTTCTTATAGGAAGCTGGGAGTTTGGAGCCAGGAGGATTGATATCAATGAAGCACGTGTCACCAGGGTATACAGGTATTGTATGTCTGCAACCTATGCAGTTTATATGAGTCATTCCGGTGAACGGATTGCAGCAGGGGGGAGATGTGTTCTTACCAATCTTCTTGATGCGAGTTCGGGCAAACAACTCCGGTGGTTTGAACATGAAGAAACAGTGAATGCACTCCTTCTTAATTCAAGGGGTAATTATCTTTTTACTGCATCCTCTGATCATTTCCTGCGTAAGTGGAACACCGACTACATTATATGTCCTTTAACCTTCAAAGGCCACAAAGGGGCAGTATATGATTGTAAATTAAGCAGGGATGAAAGAAGACTTTACTCCTGCAGTGCTGATATGACAATCAAAGAGTGGGATGCGGAAAAAGGAATATGCTTAAAAACATATAAAGGACACACAGAAGGTGTCAATAAAATTGCACTGAGCTGGGATGAGTATCACCTTGTTTCCGGCAGCAGGGACGGTGTTATTCTGGTATGGGAAACACTTACAGGAATCATTATAAAAAGGATCGAAGTGAAGAAAATGATTACTGCCCTGGCAATCACTGTCGATGGGACCAGGATTATCTCGGGGAGCCATACAGGACATATATCTGTATGGGACAGCATAACCGGAAACTGCATCATAACATTGACAGAACACCTTGGCTGGGTTTCAGGTATCTCCTTACTGGAAAACGATAATATGATGATTACGTCCAGCTACGACGGGACAGTTAAATTCTGGACCCTTGATACGTATGAACTCAGGGCAACCTATTATAATCTTAATGAAGGGTTTCTCTGGACAACCCCCCCGGACAGGAATGCACCTTCCGGCAGATTCTGGACAAACAGGATGGATATCATTAATGTTATTGAATGTGAAAAAGAAGGAGAACACCCCGATATATTAAGCGATGACCACCCTGAAAGAGCAAGGTACCTTAAGCTGTACAATAACAGGGATATGGTGATAAAGCGGATAAATACCAGAAATCTGAAGAATGAACAGGCAAACACACGGCCTTTTATGAGTCAGAAAACAAAACTCCTGGAGAGGAATAATGATTACTCTGTATGATCTGCGTAAATTATGTAAAGAACGGTTCCCCGGCAGAAATGTCACTCTTACAGGAATTCTTTTAACCTGGGGGGAAACAGATTCCAGGAAGGAACTATCATCCCTTCTTGAAGGGACAGGAATGTCCCTTGAGCGTTTTGTAGCTGTTATGCGTTTATTTGAAAATACACCGGCACCCGGGGATGATGAACTTCTTACCACATGCCTGCTTGTTGCCACCGAAGGACCCGTTTATGGTGTACATCTTTTAAAGATACTTGTCCAGGCCCCGCAAAACCGGCTGCACCTCGCTTTAAGGGACAGGGGATGTGATATCGAAAAATTCGAAAAAAACATTAATAAAGCGTTCCAGGAAAAGGGAAGCCTTCTTGCAGCCCATGGGATCGAAGTAAAGAAGATAACAAATCCACTGCTCAAGTACGGCCGGGATCTTAACGGTCTTGCATCCGAAGGTGAGTTTGATTCCCTCTGTGACAGACCGGAAGAGATCGACAGGCTCCTGGAAGTGCTTTTAAGAAAACAGAAAGCAAATCCCGCTCTTACCGGTCCTGCCGGGGTGGGGAAAACCGCTTTGGTGGAACTCCTTGCCCGGTATCTTGTAAGGGATGAAAATATCCCTGGCCCCCTGAAAGGCACAAAAGTATACGAAGTAAGTATGGGAAAGCTCGTTGCCGGTACAAAATACCGGGGTGATTTTGAAGAACGGATGACAGAGGTTATGGATGCAATCCAGGATTGTGCCCCGGCGATTCTCTTTATAGATGAGATGCATCTTATCTGGGGGGCAGGCAGGGCAGAAGGGATAATCACTGATGCGGCAAATCTTTTAAAACCATTTCTTTCCCGCGGCACGATCCGTGTCATTGGTGCAACAACGGTGGAAGAATTCCACCGTTACATAACACAGGATGCAGCCCTGGCAAGGCGGTTTCAGGAAATCAGGCTCGATGAACCGGATGAAGAACTTACTTACAGAATGGTGATTGCACAGGCAGGCGCTTTAAAAACACACCACCAGGTGGAAATCGCAGAAAATGTCATCCGTGAAGCGATCCGGCTTACAGACCGTCATCTCCCGGCTAAGTTTCAGCCGGATAAAAGTGTGGATCTTCTTGATTCAACCTGCGTGAATGTGGTTCGCGAAGGGAAAAATACCATCTCTATTGATGATATTCTTAATACCCTGTCCCGCCAGACAGGCCGTCCCATCTCATCCCTTACCGGTGATATACGGAATGAACTCCGAAATCTTGAAAGTGAACTCAGGAAAAGGGTAATCGGACAGGATGAGGCAATAGAAAAGGTATGCGGAACACTCATTCACCGGCGGCTTGACTTTGGCCCGGAAGAGAAAAACCTGGGTTCATTCCTCTTTGCCGGACAGTCCGGGATCGGGAAAACAGAACTTGCCAGGGCAGTTTCTGCCGTATTCTTTGGGAAAAGAAACTCCCTCCTGCTCCTGGATCTTGCAGAATACAACCAGGCCGGGTCAGTGAACAAACTCATTGGTTCCCCTGCAGGATATATCGGGAGTGAAAAAGAAGGAGTACTTACCGACTGGCTCCATACCACCGGGAGCGGGGTCATTCTTTTTGATGAGATTGAAAAAGCACACCCCGATGTGCACAAACTCCTTCTTGGTCTCCTGGATAACGGACGGATAACCAGCAGCAGGGGAGAACGCCTGGACTGCCGGCAGTGTGTCATTATCCTTACAACAAATGCATTAAGGATAGAGGATTTAAAGAAAAAATCAGTTGGATTTGAACAGAAGGAAACAAAGCCGGATGTAACAGACCTTCTCCTGGATCACTTTCCCATGGAATTCCTCGCACGACTGGATGAGTTGATCCTTTTCCATTCGCTTGACGATACCCATATGAAACAGATCATCCTGCTCAGGCTGGAAGAAGCACTTGCACGGCTTAAAAAGCGGGACATATTCTTATCGTATGATAATGGGAATATCAGCGACTACCTTCTCGCATTCTTAAAGAAAAACAGAACCGGGGCCCGTGGTGTGGAACGTCTGATCGAGAAAAAAATCCTCCAACCCATTTCCCATGCCCTTCTTTACCATGGCGGTGATGGAAAAGTAACAGTTGTTCTGGGGGATGATTTTTATAAGTCCGGTAACATAAAGATCATGAACTAGTCAAATCATTCTTCCCGGTTGTATTCTTTGCAGGTTTTCTTAAAACCACGAACAACAAACCAATAGTCAGTAATGCTGAAGCTACAGGGATAACGATAGTATCAATATATGACCAATTCAGCATCAATTTTCCATATTCTTCAGGAGGAAGACGTCTGACAGCAAAAACACCTTTATAATAGATTGATGGCAAATGATGCAATAACCGCAGAACCCCGGAAACAAGAATAAGAATGAAACCGTGATTTTTATTCTTTTTCCAGCCCAGTATCCCTGCCGTTATGATTGCCGAATACAATCCTATCCAGAAAAAATAACCAATCCAGACAAAAACATACATCACTATTAATCCGCTAAAATCCATGTTCTCCATCATAGCCTCCGTATTGGAATAAATACCGGTACTCACCGGACCAGTTCCTTTCCCGGTATCTGATATGTATTATAGTCATGATTTTTTGACACTGTAAAGCTTATTTATTGATAAGTACCAGTCCGGCAAGGTGAAAATTACAAAATAGCAGCAATGAAGTTATAATCAGAAGATTGAAAGATTTCCTGTGTGCTGAAGACTGTAATAGGAGAGTACAGATTTTATCAATAGGTTTATCCATTCTTTTTGATAATAATCAAATCATAGCAGGAAAGGTAAAAACTAAGAAAATTACCGATATTGTTACTATGTCTGTTGATTTACAGGTAAAAAATATTGTAGCATGGAAAAATGAACTGAAAAGGATATATGCCGATGCTAAAAGTAATAAATTAAAATATGAACTTTTAGTAAGTAGAGATATTTATTCGATAAATGATAAATTTAATATTGGAGAATTACTTGCTTACTCATTTATTTTGCAGGGCTATGGGAAATCTCTTTTAGATTTTTGATACAATATGAATTATTTTATATATTTTAAGGAGTATTTTTAATAAATGGAAAAAAAACGGATTTTGACTGGCGAAAGACCAACCGGGAAAATGCATTTAGGGCATTATATCGGTACATTAAAAAACCGGGTGAAGCTGCAAAATGAATATGAAAGTATTTATATTGTTGCCGATTTACATATGCTGACAACAAAAAATAAACCCGAGCATATTAAAGCATCTGAACAAAATACTCTTGATATGATTTTAGATCAGATTGCTATCGGGATTGATCCCGGCAATGTCCGGTTTTATTTACAATCTGCTATTCCTGAAATTCACGAGGTTTATACATTATTGCAGAATTTGGTAACCGTTGCACGTCTGGAAAGAATCCCCAGCTTGAAGGACATGGCCCGGGATGCCAATATCGAGATGCCCTTTGGATTATTGGGTTACCCTGTCTTACAAACGGCAGATATAATAGCTGTAAAATCGCATTTAGTTCCCGTGGGAAAAGATAATGTTGCTCATGTAGAAGTGGCAAGAGAAATTGCGCGTCGTTTTAATCAAATGTATGGTGAGTTATTTCCTATTCCCGATTTTCTACAGGGAGAAAATGCCAGTCTTATTGGAATTTACGGGAAACAAAAAATGAGTAAGAGTGCGGATAATGCGATTTTTTTAAGCGATGAACCTGGGGTTGTCAGGAAAAAAGTCATGAAAATGTATACAGATGAGAATAGAATCCGTGCAGATATTCCGGGAAAAGTAGAAGGAAATCCGGTTTTTATTTATCATGAACTTTTTAATCCCAATAAAAAGGAAGTGGATGATCTGAAAGCCAGGTACCTGGAAGGCAAAGTCGGTGATGTGGAAGTAAAGGAAAAATTGGCTTTTGCCATTAATACTATGCTGGAACCCTTTTTGGAACGGCGCCAAAAATATTCCAGGTCCGGTATTATTGAAGAAATACTTGTAGAAGGCACGGATTTTGTAAGGAAAGAGGTTCAACAAACCGTTTATGAGATGAAAAAAATGATGGGTTTTACTGGTATCTGGAACAGGATAAGAAGACGAGTCGAGAAACACAGGAAACAATTGAAAAAGGAATAAAAATTCTTTCCGAAAACCGGGTATTTACCCGGGGGTAAGGCTTGTGTTGGCAGGTGAAAGTAAAATGAGTGTTCAATAAAAGAGTGGTTTTATGTTAACTAAGATAGATAATATTTGCTTGCAGGTTAAGGAAAGTAGTACTTTTAATAGGAAAATACATTTGGAAACCGACCGGTTAAGTATTCACGAGGTTTATACATTATTGCAGAATTTGGTAACCGTTGCACGTCTGGAAAGAATCCCCATATGCAGATAATACGATAAAATATATGATTCTTGCATCTAATATAATGACTTTATATATTGGTATTCCCCGGTCCGAGATAACCAATTTGAACAGATCAGGAGACATCGGCAGGTTTTTGCTGTATCCGGTTAAATTGCCGTTATTTGTTTTGAGTTTTATTAAAGTTATTATATTTTCCCTTGGGCTTTTTCAAGGGTATCTCCTGGTGTTTTTAATTAATTCATTAATTGATTTTTATTAGGGTATAGTGTTTCGTTGTTTGTTGTAAACATAGTCCCTACAGTAGCTATTTTAGCTATTATTTTATAGATTCCAGAAAAATCGAAATGGGAAGAAAAACCATATTCTTGAATGGAAATAAATTAAAATAATATTTATATATATGCTATGATTAATCTTGATTTAAGAGATATCTGATAAAAGCATCAC
>JAFGQK010000335.1 GCA_016935735.1 Spirochaetales bacterium
ATAAATTTCGGAAGAATCCATAGATATCAGATAAATTATCAGACTTAACATTAAAAATACAATAAAATCAGTCAAGAAAGAAAAAATCAAAAAAATTATAAGGAAAATTGAATAAAGACATGAGAAATATAATGCTCTATCCAGGCAAAATTGTTGCCCCTTATAAATAATGCAATAAAAGCTAACTAACTATTTGAGGTTTTGAAATAAGGGTTTTTAGAGTGAACTTAAAAATAAATTTTAAATTTCTTACAAGAACCCGATTGGAAAATCGCACCTTCTTTTTATTAAAACCTTGTACAAAGTGTACAGCTTTTATTATAATGGAATAACCTTAAAAACCCGTAGCGGTTTCTACCGGGGCACGAAGGAGATGGTTTTTCGTTAATAAACCTGGAAATGAGGAGGGTAAGGAAGATGATACAACTAAAGAATAATAATGGAATATTCCAGTTGCATAACAGTAAAAAATCTTTTCTCATCCTGGGAGGGGAGTTGCATAACTCCAGCGCCTCCAATCCGGAATACATGGAGAGGATCTGGCCCCGGCTTAAAGAGATGAACCTGAACACCCTCCTTGTACCTGTCTATTGGGAAATACTGGAACCGGAACAGGGTAAATTTGATTTTTCCCTTTTTGATACAGTACTTGAGAATGCACGGCGTTATACTATCAATCTTGTCCTCCTCTGGTTCGGAAGCTGGAAAAACAGCATGTCATGCTATGCCCCTGCCTGGATAAAGGAGAACCAGGAAACCTATCCACGGGCACGGCGTAAAAACGGGGTTCCTATGGAAATACTCTCTGCCTTCAGTCAGAAAAACCGTGAGACGGATGCCAGGGCTTTTGCCGCGTTAATGCATCATCTGTATACGGTAGATCACCGTGAGGAAACCGTTCTTATGGTCCAGGTAGAAAATGAAATAGCGATGGTCGAACAGGCACGGGATTACAGCAGTGCTGCAAACAAGGCATATAGGGACCAGGTTCCACAGGAGGTAATGGAATATCTGAACCACCGCCGGAAAACACTTCACCCCGGGCTGGTTCAACTATGGGCTGTATCCGGCCGGCGTACCTCAGGCAGCTGGGAAGAGATTTTCGGCCCCGGACCGGAAGGAGAAGAAATTTTTACCGCCTGGTATTTTGCACGCTATGTCAACTCTGTTGCCCAGGCCGGTAAAAAAGAATACCCGCTCCCGATGTTCACCAATGCAGCCCTGAACCGGCCGGGGCTGAAACCGGGAGAATATCCCAGTGGCGGCCCCCTTCCCCATCTCCTGGATATCTGGCGGGCAGGTGCCCCGGATCTGGATTTTTTTGCCCCGGATATCTACTTCCCGGATTTTTTCGCCTGGTGTGAGAAATATCATACGGATGAAAATCCGCTTTTTATTCCCGAAGCCACCCTTGATCCGGCCAGCGGGGTAAACGCCCTTTATTCCATAGGGAAGCACAGTGCCCTTGGTTTCAGTCCCTTTGCCATAGAATCGGCTGATACAGAGACAACTGCACAACTTGCCGGATACTATGAGATTCTTCACCAGCTTACGCCCCTTATCCTGGCCAACCAGGGCACCGGACGGATGACGGCGTTTCGTCTTGATACTGACACACCAACCACTGTATTCCCTGCAGGTGACTTCATTTGCAGGTGTGGCCATGCATACACTCTTCCCTGGTCGCCATTTAAAGATAATACCCGGTTACCTCCAGCCAGTGCTCTCCTGATTGCCCTCTCTTCCCGGGAGTTCATTGTTGCAGGCTCCGGTGTGTATATCACCTTTGAGTCCCGGCACAAAGGTGAACAGGCAGGAATTCTTTCTATCGAAGAAGGGAAATTCAGGGATGGCCACTGGACCGGGGGACGAAGGATGAATGGAGATGAAAGCCACCAGGGACGCCATCTGCACCTTGAATCCGGCACCTTCGGTATCCAGCGGATAAAACTCTATATCTACAAGTAAATTGACATCATGCACATGGCTTTATTAATTGGTTCCTCTGTTTTTTCTTATAAAGGGTTTGCAAATCAATTTAACAGGGCAATCAAAGAATTCAAACTTCTGTCAAATGCCGGATCCGGCCAACGCACGTGTTATGGGCTGAAAATTTTGGAATAATACCAGGATTTTCACCCATAGTAACACAGGGTGCGATTTCTGTCATATTACTTTCACCTTCCGGGCGGAATCGGGTTTTATCTCACTTGTCACTCATTCCTTTATTTGGAGAAGGTATTCTTTTCAAGCGGAAGAAATCACTCGGATTGGGTTTTAATAATTGAGTAATTTGACTTTTTTTCCTTTTTTAATGAATATAATGTTTTATCGGCTTCTTTCATCATCTGTGAAAAAGATGAATACCTGTCTTTGTCAAAAATAGAATACCCAAATGTAATTGATATATTATAAGGTTTAATAGAGATTTTATTAAACTCTTCTATATACTTTTGTATTCTTTCAGTAATAATAATTAAATTATTATCATTATAAATACGATCAACAATCACAACAAACTTATCACCGCCTAATCTGCCTATAATATCAGCAGATTTTAAAGATTTCTTTAAAATTTCAACTGAAGTTTTAAGTGCAAAGTCCCCTTCATTATGTCCAAAGGTATCATTCGGCATGTTTCTGAATCTTTTTCCGCTTCATAGCAGAATTAAACTACGCATCAAATCTAACAGCTTTATTTTTTTTTGTCAAGCAG
>JAFGQK010000336.1 GCA_016935735.1 Spirochaetales bacterium
CTCCTTATTATATTGATTATAAAGGCTATGCCTTTCAGATTCTTTTGATTTAGAAAAAGCCACCTGCTCTGCAGGTGGTCTTTTACTTTTTTATTCCTTCTTAATACATCCTGGCTTCCAGAAAAGTCAGGATCCTGGTTTTGATATTTTCGATATTCGTCATATGCCGCTCACCTTCGATAAACAATACGGGAATTCCTTTTTCCAGGAGCTGGTCCCGGATATAGGGGAAATCTAAAAGATTGGTATCGCAGAATTTAAGTGAAAAATATATGACCGAATCCGCTTTATACTCTTCGACTAGCTGGAGGAGATGATTCAACCGGCGTGTACTGTCAACAACACGTGCACAGGTGGTTTTTTCAAGATAATAATCGGTGATCGCTTTTAAAGGTTCCTCATCCGGATTTACCCTACTTTCAAAATACTTTATCCCGTTGCTTATATCTTCACAAATGACACTCGCCCCGAATTTTTCAATTGACTCGATGATGGCACTGTTATCAAAATAGCTTCCGCTTATCAGTACCCTGTGCTTCTTTGAATCGTTATTCTTTTCTTTCTCTGTTGCAGCCTCCTCAACATTCGTTGATGCCCGATTGTAGGTTTTAAGGTGCCGGATCAGCAGGGCGAGGTTTTTATTGAATTCCTCTTTAAGACCTGCGGCACCCGCTTTTACGATAGACAGGATCTCATTACCGGTAATTCCGGCTAACCCCGATTTTCTTAGTGTATAGAATTGCTGTAATAGTCTGCGTGTCTCGTTATACACATCAATCGCCTCACGAAGTACATCATCCGTGATGGTACACTTGAAATGATGTTCGAGTAATGTTATTAATTCCCCGAGCTGTAATCTGAAATAGTCCTTTGATATCTGTTTTGTATCACGGGGTAAATCCAGAAAAAAGCTGAATCCGGGCTTTAAATATGTAGTCCATACTTCGCACAGTCTTTTCCGCATGTCACATGCATCAACAAACAGGATTCCCTCTGCAAAATCGTATATCCCGGCGATTCCTTCACTCAGACAGCTCAGTACATATGAGCAATAATTATGATTCAGAAGTGCACCGGCATCGGTGATATCAATTCCAAGTTCCCCGGTAATCCTGAAAGGGATGGTCCCTGCAGCATAGAGGATTTCTTCCGGGGTATAAATGGAAACCCAGCCGATTTTCGGTTTATCTTTTGCCTTGAGTAATTCAATCCTGTTTTTATACAGATTTGTTATATTTTCTATTAACGTTTTCATAGTGATATCCCTCTGGCTTCATTTATAAATGAAAGAACAGATATCGTCATACCTCCTTTTTTTATGATTTCGTTAAAATATAAATAATCCACGGTGCAATTTCCGTTTCATTCACCCATTGATATGGTTCATCCTTTGCCGCCAGTGGTTTATATGCTTTTACCAGGTGCAGACCGGCTTCCATGAAAAGCTCCCTGTAATCCTCATCAAACCATATAATATCCTCTACCGGTCGTTGATCATCCACATCGGTCATGATGATTTTTACCTTTTGGCCGCTCCCGGCATGTTTATTCTCCGGGAAATTCTTTGTCGTAAACGACGCCCATTCATTTGTGTAAATGTCCGGTGTGGAATCAAGCAGGATTATTCGGCCGTCGTGACCGGTTATTCTCCGCATTTCCTTGAGCAACCCGGTCCGCTTTTCCCTTCCGGCTATGTTGTCAAAGGTGAATACCGACAGGATAAGGGAAAAGGCGTTGTCATGAAACTGGGCAAATCCATGGTTTTCGACAATCCGGTAATCCCCTTCCGGGTCTATTTTTCTTGCCTGATTTATCATGTCTTTTGAAATATCTATGCCAATAACATGAAATCCCAATCTTCTTAAAAACCTGGAAGAGCGGCCTGTACCGCATCCGAAATCTATTGCCGATTTCCCTTTTACATGTTCTGCAATAATTTCCGGCAAATCCCTGTATGCAAGATAGTAGGTGCCGGGAAATTCCAGTTTGGAATAGGCTGCCGCACGTTTCTGATCCTCGTATACATTTATAAAATCCAATGACAACCTCCTGCCTTCGTTTTATACTCCTTATAGTATTTCCAGAAAAGCATCAATCCTGTTTTTCATCTGGGCGAATGAAAAGTTTTTTCTATCCACCAGATCGAGATTAATAGTTAAAAATTTTAAACGCCTTTCATTTGCCAGTTCCCTTACCATCGGGTTTATACCCAGCATATTCCTGCATCCCCATATATTCGAAATAATAATTGCATCCAGTTCATATGTGTCACAAATTCCCGATATGTTCTGTTTCATTCTTTCCGAGTTCCAATGGTACAGGATAGCCCGTTCAGCAATGCTTTTTAATGGATTCTTGCTGTCCAGCATGAGCAGGTTCCCTTCCCATAAAGGGGCCCAGAATATCACTTCATGATCGTTTTCCATATACCCCAGTAATTCATGGGTACTTTCCGGCACCTGCCCGACCCATAATATCCGTTTTCGTTTTTTCCGGTCTGTATTATGATTATACAATTCCAGTGCCTCTTCATAAAGTGTCCTGCATATCCGGACTGTTTCCTTTAATCCGAAACAGTTCATACTGAAAATTTCATGAAGCTCCCTGGAAACTCCGGGCAGCATTGCTTTCCTGTGCAGTTCGATGGTTTTACAGTAATAGTCTTTTGCTTCATTGGCATAATCAACCACTTTCCGGAAATTCTCTTCCCTGAACCGGATATTCGTACTGCTTTCTATATAATAGATCATGTCGTTACATTGCCGGAGGAGGTACGCAAGCGAATCATCGTTGATATAATTGGGGGTATTTAAAGTAAAAAAAGGACAACGATATAATTTGCTTGCCATATATTCCAATTTAGCCAGGCAGTCGCATGGTTGATCATTTGCAAGGATGATATCCGGATACGGATAACAATTGGCAAGCATCACACCAAAGGGACCACGTAAAAAGGAACAGATATCTCTGGAAAGACTGTTTTCCTGTGTCAGATGGAGAAATTCATCCGCATAATCCGCCTGGGCAAAGAGGATAGACATGGATTCGATATTCCAGGCCAAAAGGTTAAAGGCAAATACGATCTCGGTGGGAAACTGCTCCCCGACATAGGCGACTTTCGAGCCGGGTTTATATGCTTCGGCAAGCCGGTAGGAATTCATAATCGACCTCATTCTTCTTGATGTAAGGGAACCGGCAGGATTCTCCGGATTATTGTTATACTTTCCAAGCACCGCAATCATATTCCTGTACTGTAGCTCACGGTTTTTATCCTTTATTTTTAATGCATTCATAGACAGTCCTTTACGAAAACATCCTGGTTTCAAGAAACGTTTGAATCCGTGTTCTTAAATTTTCTATATTTGTCATATTTTGTTCTCCCTCGATGAGTAATACGGGAATTCCGTTTTGTGCCAGTTTATTCTTAAAATACGGGAAATCCATAAAATTTGTATCACAGAATTTAAGTGAAAAATATATGACCGATTCGATTCCGTATTCCTTAATCAGATTCATCATATGGTTGAATCTTCTTTCGGTATCGATAATCCTGGCACAGGAACCTTTTTCATAGTAATAATCGGCAATGGCTTCCACCGGATCACCATCCTGCGGAATTTCGCCTTCCAGATACTTGACTCCATTGCTGATATCCTCACAAACAACATGTGCACCCATCTTCTCGATTGTATCTATAATACCGCTGTTATCGAAATAACTGCCGCTTATCATTACCCTGTGTTTCTTTTTTGTTCCATTATTGTCCTGCTTTTTAATAAATAAAAGCAACTGTTTAAGCCGTTCATTAAATTCTTCTTTTAGCCCGCTTGTGCATGCTTTTATAATATTAATGGTGGCGGTACTGCTTATGAAGAACGTATCCGATTTTCTCATATCGTATAATTCCTTAAGCAACCGGCGTGATTCATTGCATAGATCAATTGCTTTCTGTAACAATACATCGCTGATTTTATAATCAAAATGAGATTCAATTGATGTGATTAATTTTCGAATTTGAAGTCTGAAATACTCTCTTCCCGGTTGATTGATAGCCTTGGGGAGTTCCAGGAAAAAGGAATACCGCGGTTTTACATTATGGACCCACACCTCATAAAGCCTTTTCCGCATGTCACATGAATCAAGAAAGACAATGCCTTCCATAAAAGGATATATCCCGCCTAACCCCTCACTCAGGCAGCTTAACACATATGAACAGAAGTTACTGCCAAGGAACGCACTCGCATCGGTGAGGTCTATTCCCTGTTCCCCGGTTATCCTGAAAGGGATGAGTCCTGCGGCATAAAAAATTTCTTCCGGGGTATAGATGGAAATCCAGCCGATTTTAGGATTGTCTTTTGTCTTGAGTAATTCTATCCTGTTTTTATATAGATCTGTTATATTCTCTACCAGCGTTTTCATAGTAATATCCTTACGAATTTCCTTTCATCATTTCCGTTCAAGCCATCTGGTAACTGTCCGGTTCCGCATCAAGTTGTAAATCAACGATATTCGTATCCGTATTACCGGTGATTTGTTCGAGCAGTATCATGTATTGATCCTTCATCTGCCGGACAGTACTGTCATCAAACAGACAACTATTGTATTCCCAGCACCCTGCCAGTTCCTGTCCGGGATCGGCTACCGATAAAACCAGGTCGGGTTTCACATCATAATTTGTCAGGCGGGCAATATTTTCCACCACACCACCCGGCTCATTCTGGAAAGCACATACGGCCTGGAACAATGGGAAATGACCCGTGCCTGGTTCAATATTCATTACTTTGAGTAATCGTGCAAAAGGCGGATCCTGGTTGGCATATGCATCCAGTGTTGCAGCACGAACCCTGGACAGTAATTCAGGGAAGGCAGGATTACCGGACAGGTTGATGCGGAGGGGCAGGATATTCATGTAGCGGTCACTCCGCCACCTTGTTTTTTTACTATCGGGGTTCAACAGGGTTGAACACTGTTCATCATCATCGTCAGACGAGGTTATGACCGGTATCCCGGTTACGATATCCTCCTGTTTACTCTTATGCCATAATAACAGGCTGAAAGCGGTTGTCAGGATCATGGAAAGGGAAACATAGAGTTGTCTCCCCATTCTTTTCAGTTGATCGGCAAGATCCTGGTGAATCTCGAAAAATTCTTTCCTGACCTGGTATTCCTGGACAGCAGAACGTGACCTGTCAAGCGGGAGTTCCAGGAACCGGGGAGCATCTTCAAGCTGCCCTCTCCAGTATGCAAGCTGCTCTTCCAATACATCCTCTTCCGTATCAACAGAAGGGAGTAATGTATCAATCTTTTTTACAATTTCTGAAATTACCGGCAAGTCGATGAAATCGAGCATGGTGAGTTGTATCCCGAAGGCCTCCTCGATTTCAGAGATAAACCGTATCGTGAGGAGTGAGTTGCCGCCGATCCTGAAAAAATTGTCATTCAGCCCGATCGGCCTGACATTGAGGATATTTTCCGAGATTTCCACCAATTTTTTTTCTACAGCAGTCACGGGCGCTTTATACCCGCCGGCAGATTCTGCCCCGGTATCCGGTGCGGGAAGGGCTTTAATATCCACTTTCCCATTGGAACTCAAGGGAAGGGTTTCCAGCACGACAAACGATGAAGGAATCATGTACGGGGGCAGCCATTTCCCCAGGTATGCCTGTAATTCGCTTTCCGTGAACGAGACCGAAGGATCTAACACCAGATAAGCGGTAATCCGCCTGTTTCCCGGGATATCCTCCCTGACTATCGCCACGGCTTCCCGTACAGTATGATAGGAGAGCAGGGTCTTTTCTATTTCCCCCAGTTCTATTCTGTAGCCCCGTATCTTTACCTGCTGGTCCTTTCTTCCGAGGAACTCGATATATCCTTCGTTATGGAATTTCCCCCAGTCCCCGGTCCTGTAGAGAGACCCGAACTCAGGATGGTTTATGAATGAATTTTTCGTTTTTTCCGGTTCATTCATGTATCCTTTTGCCAGTCCTGTCCCCCCAATATAGAGTTCACCCCGGATGCCGGCAGGACAAAGCTTCATCGCATTATCCAGGACATAAAAGGTCTGGTTTGCAAGGGGATTACCATACGGAATGCTGCTCCATTCTTCTTTTACTTCTTTCACAGGATAATAGATAGACCAGATAGAAGCTTCGGTGGCGCCTCCCAGGCTTATCAGTTCTGCATTGGGGAAATGCCTTTTTATTTTCGCAGGCAATGTCAGCGGTATCCAGTCCCCGCTTAGCAATACGAGCCGCATGTTCCGGCTGGAAAACGGTTCTTTGATATTTTCGAGCAGCATATCCATGATAGCCGGCACCGAATTCCAGATGGTAATGCCGTGATTTTCCAGTGCTGCAACGGTCTCTTTTATATCCCGCTGGTCTTTGATCTGTACCAGGGCCGCTCCTGCTGCAAGGGTACCGAATATATCGTACACCGACAGGTCAAAGGAAAGGGAAGAAAGCCCGATAATTCTGTCTTTTGTATGCACGGAGAATTTACTGTTGATATCCTGTATTGTGTTGACAACCGCTTGATGGGTAATCATGACTCCCTTGGGTTTGCCCGTACTTCCTGACGTATATATTGTGTAAGCGAGATCCCCGGTTGCATTCACCCCGGTCGGGTTGTCGGCGGGATATTCCGCTCCATCTGTTTCATCGATGAGGATAACAGGGAATTTTGAATCGATTACGTGTTTATGCCCGGACTGTGTGATTACCATCGCCGCTTTGCTGTTTTCAAGAATATAGTGGATCCTTTCCGCAGGATACCCCGGTTCGATGGGCAGGTAAGCAGCACCTGCTTTCAAAACCCCCAGTACACTTACGATCATATCGATCGAACGGTCCAGCACGATCCCGATCAATTGATTGGGGACCGCCCCTTTTGACCGGAGGTGCCGGGCCAGCCTGTTCGCCTTCCCGTTCAATTCCCTGTAGGTGATCTGTTTGGCGCCGCACAGAACAGCGGGGGCATCCGGTGTCTTTTCCGCCTGTTCTTCAAACAACCCGTGCAGGGTTTTACCAGCCGGGAATTCCCTGAATGTATTGTTCCATGCTGAAAGAAACTGCTTTTGCTCATCGAGATCGATCATAACCAGTTCCCGGATCTTTGCTGCCGGATTCTTTACCAGACCGGAAAGTAAAAAGACATAATGCTTTAATAAGTCTTTGATTGTCTCTTTTTTGAAGATTGCAGTGCTGTATTCGATTCTGATTTCCAGCGCTTCATTGTTGTGATTGTGGATTTCCATAAGAATATCGATCTGTGCGGCATTGATTTCCGGGGGGATCCAGTTTTCTTCCTCTATTCCGGGAAAACCGGCAGTTTCTTTATAGGAATTTACCATATTGAAAATGGTGCGGAACAGGGGGGTACGGCTGCCCCGGTCAGGATTAATCTTCTGGATAATCTTTTCAAAAGGATAGTCCTGCATAAAATAGGCCTGGTCCACCTTTTGATGTATCTGTATAAGCAGTTGTTCAAAGGGAAGACCATCTTCCACATTCATCCGGACGGCAACGGTATTGATAAAGAATCCGGCCATATTTTTTATTGCCGGGTCATATTGCCTGCCCGAGAAAACCGTTCCGACAATCATATCCTCCTGGCCGCAGTATTTCTTAAGGAGGATGGAATACGCTGCAAGCAGGGTGGAAAAGAGAATGACCCTTTTCTGCAAACTCAATCCCAGGAGGGCTTTTACCAGTTCCCCGGGCAGCGCTGTTTTTTCCATTGCACCACGGAACGACATTTCCCTGCTGGGAGGGAAATCGGCAGGCAGGTCAAGAACCGGGATTTCTCCCCGGAACTCGTTAAGCCAGTAGGCTTCCTGTTCCTGTATGTTTTTCTCAGCAAACGCCTCACGCTGCCACAATGCATAATCATAATACGTTATCTGCATTTCCGGCAAAGAGAGTGAATTATCCGTGTATGCATTGTAGATAAGCTTCAAGTCCCGCCATAGAATATGAAAGCTTGTGGCATCCGTTATAATGTGGTGCAGCTTCAAGATGAGCAGGTATTCGTTTCTGTCATAGGGAATCAGGAGGGCTTTGAAAAGGTGCTCATCATTCACATCGATCGGTGTACGGCATTCTTTGTAAAGCAGATTCAATGCCTCCTGTTCCGCCCTTGCTTCCTTTTGTGAATAAAGGTCTACGCATTCAAATAACCGATCTTTTGAAGCGGTACAGGACTGGACAGGGGCATTATTGACAAGCTGTATCCTGGTTTTAATGACCGGGTGACGGTTTGCCAGATCCCCGATTGCATTCTTTAATAAAGGAATATCGATCTTCCCTTTCAATTGTTTGGTGGATATCCTGTTCCAGTATGTATTTTCCGGGAGCAGTCTTGATAGATAGAGGATTCTTTCCTGCTGGAAGGATAATGGATAATAAGCCCTTTCCTGAGCCGCCTGAATCCCCGGATATTTTCTCTTTCTGTTCTCCATAAAAAACTCCTTTTGCAATTAAAATCTTTTCACAGCGAATAATTTCTTTTTTTAACGATTTCATCGGCGATAATCGTTCTTTGTATTTCCGATGTCCCATCGCCGATTTCAGTTATTTTTGCATCACGGAAAAATCTTTCCAGGGGAAATTCCCTGGAGTATCCATAGGCACCAAAAATCTGGACTGCGTCTTTGGTCGTTTTTGTTGCTGTTTCAGAAGCGAATAATTTGGCTTCCGATGCCTCCTTGGTAATATTTTTTCCCCGGTCTTTCATTCCGGCAGCCTTTTCCAGCAACAAACCGGCAGCACTGATGTGCATTTCCATATCTGCCAGCATGTTTTTCACTGATTGAAAATGATAAAGATATTTATCAAACTGCTTTCGTTCCTTTACATACCGGAGGCAATGCATCTGTGCCCCTTCGGCAATACCAATGGCAATAGCGGCCATTCCCAGCCTGGCAGAGACAAGGGTCTGGTGCAGTACTTCCATTCCCAGGTTCTTTTTCCCGACCAGGTTCCCGGCAGGGACTTTCACATGATCGAATATCAATTCTCCAGTATCAGAGCCCCTCATCCCGAGCTTTTTCTCCTTTTTCCTGGATGCGGAAAAACCTTCCGTTCCTTTTTCAACAATAAATATGCTTATCCCCAACATACCGCTTTCGGGTTTTGTTTTTGCAGCAACAATAAAGATATCCGCCACATTTGCATTGGTGATAAAGAGCTTTGAACCGTTTATTATATAAGAACCGTCCGTTTCCACTGCCTGCGTCTGTATGGAAGAGATATCGGAACCGCTCCCCGGTTCGGTAAGGGCAAATGCTCCTATTTTATCACCCGAAAGAAGCGGTTTTAAATACCTTTCTTTTTGTTCGTTTGTACCGAATGTAAATACCGGATTACCCGATAATGTCGTATGGGTGACCACGGTCATTGCAGTTGCCGCGCATACCCTGGCGATTTCCCTTATAAATTTCGTATAAGTGCGGTAATCCAGATCCGCTCCCCCGTATTCCGACGGATAGGGTATTCCCAGCAGTCCCAGCCTGCCCATTTCCTTAATATTGTCAAAAGGGAATTCCTCCTGTTCATCAATCCGGGCAGCGACAGGCGCTACTTTCTTACGGATAAATGCTTTCCATGTTTCTATCGCTGCTTCCTGTAAATCTTTATATTCCATATTGTTACACTCCAAAAACGTTATGCCATAATTCAAGGGATATTAATGCATAGGATGTCCTGAACAGCGCAAGATTATCCAGTTTTTCAAAACCATTCCTTTTATTGAAAAAAGCATCGGTCATCTTTTTATCAAAATAGGAAGATATTCTCGAATTCCCTGATTGCACCAGATCATTTGCCATATTTTTCTGCCTGATAATTGTTCTGGGATCAACAGGAAATGGGAAAGGTTTTTTCTTTCTTCCTGCGATTTCCCCGGGGAGAATTCCCTTTCCTATTTCTTTGAGTAGAATTTTTTCCACACCGCCATGCATTTTATATTTTGAGGGAATATTGACGACATATTCCACCAGACGGTGATCCAGGAACGGTACCCTTGCTTCCACGGACCAGGCCATACTCGTTTTATCCTGCCGTTCCAGCATTTCCAGGAGATAGAGTTTTAAAAACAGGTAAAGGAGTTTGTTCAAATAATCATCTGTCCTGCAACGATTCATCATGTCAGATAATGTGGTGCGTACGCTTTCCCGGAACCTGGTGGCGTTTTCAATTTCAGGGTTTAAAAGCTGGGAAACCTCTTCAAAATAAGGAGCCCAGGGGAATTCCTTGAGCTGCGTTTTCCCGTCCCCGTTCAGGAAGAAGAAATATCCTCCAAAAAGTTCGTCTGCCCCTTCGCCGGATAAAACAACGGTGACATCGCTTTTCAATTTATTGTACAAAAGAAAGAGTGATGGTGTGGTCAACTCGATGGGCTTTTCCACATGCCAGATTACCTTTTGCAGCACCCCCTGGTAATCTTCCGGCTTGAAAATAAACTCCTTATGTTCAGTCTGAAAAGCCGCTGCCATTAACCATGCATAGGCGGTATCGGAATTGGACTTGCTTAACACGCTGTTCCCGGTGTATTCCATGGAAAAGGTTTTCAATTTCCGGTTTATGTAGCCCGAGGCCAGGGCAGAAACCAGGCTTGAATCCAGCCCACCGCTTAACAGTGATCCCAGCGGGACATCGCTTATCATCCTCATCCGTACTGAATCTTTAATAAAGGAAAAGGTTTGTTCCGTATAATCCTTAAATGAACCTGTTTCTTCCCGAGGGGATGTTAATAGAATATCCCAGTACCGGGTTACGGACATAGTCCCGTTTTTTATCGTAAGCATGCATCCCGGGGGAAGTGAGAAAATGTTTTTGAACATGGTCTTGCCGTTTAACAGGGTTGTGCAGAAAAGATATTCAGGGATGGCATGAGGTTCTATTTCGCTTTTTACCCCCGGATGTTTCAGAATCGCCTTTATTTCCGAAGCGAAAATGAAACTTCCCCCGGCAATGCTGTAGTAGAGGGGTTTTACTCCCATTCTATCCCTTGCCAGAAAAAGTGTGGCGGTTTTATTGTCCCATAGGGCAAAGGCAAACATCCCATTGAATTGGGAAATGCAGTCCGTATTGTATTCTTCGTAGCAGTGGACAATAACCTCCGTGTCGCAATCGGATCTGAATCGATGTCCTTTTTTTTCCAGCTCGTTTTTTATTTCCTTGAAATTATATATCTCTCCATTATAGGTAACCCATATACTATTGTCCTCATTACACATGGGTTGCCTGCCCTGCGTGATATCAATAATGGAGAGCCTTCTCTGGCCGAACCCGATACATCCGTCTATATACATCCCGGAATCATCGGGCCCCCTGTGGGACAATACCCGGTTCATGCTGTCGAGAATGTTTTTCGCTACCAGCCTGTTCTTTTCTAAATTATAAATTCCGCAAATTCCGCACATAATAGATTCTCTTCAATATATACCCTGTTCACTTAAAATCCTGTTCACATTACTCTATTACAAGCAACATGATGATTTCCTGGTTTCTAAAAATAATACCAGATCGTCCTGTAATCCTGTGGATTTTCTCCATATTCCTGTAATTTTTGTAAGAAATCATATATAGGCATATCCCGGTAAAGATAGGTATTGACCGGGGCCATATATTTTTCCCATGGATAAAATTCATATATACGGCTCCCGTCATCCAGGATCATAATAACATCATGATCCTGCCAGGAATTCAATTCATTTTTTCCTAATGTCGGTACATTAAAAACCGGCTTATCTGTCCGGATTAATCCTGGTAAAAGACGCGCTTCCTCTTTCTGCTCCTGGAGGAGGCGGGCAATGGGGACTTTGAAATCCGCGGTTTCATCTTTGCCCTTCAGGTTAAAAAGATAGTAAGGAATAATCCCTATTTCTTTCAGGCTTTCTCTTAAAAAACAGGTTTCGAATTTCCGGCAGTTCTGCATGCTGAATACCTGCTGATTGTAGATATCGATTCCTATGGATTTGAGTTTACGGACAACATCCGCCATTTCCGGCGTGATTTCATAAGCGTGCTGTATGTGAGTTACCAGCGTAATGGACTTATACGGCGTATTATGATATTTCTTAAAAACCTCGAGCAGTTCCTCATTAAAACGCATCGGCATAGTGACCAGGGTTCTTGTCCCGATTCTGATACGCCTGATATGGTCCATTGCAACAAATTCCTGCAACAGATGATCGATTTTTTCATTGCTTAATGCAAGGGGATCACCCCCGGTAATGAGCACCTCCCTGACATCCGGATTGCTTTTAAACCACTCAAACGCTTTCTTAAGATTGGTACGCGGGATAATGCCCTTTATTGCATTACTGTTAAGGAGTTCCCAGTTTCTCTGGCAGTAGATGCATAACTGCGGGCACCATGAATAGGGTTTTATAATGGCAATCATCGAATATCTTCTTGTTATGAAATCTTCCGGGGACGTATCCAGTTCATGCATGAAATCCAATTCCTCTTTATGGTATATTCCCTGCTTTGTCATTTTCTCAAGGAAAATCCGGTTGGGAATGACATGCAACCGTAAAGCCCGGTCATGTTTGAATGCATCCTGCTTTTTGTCCATAAGTGAAAGATAATAAGGAGTAATTGTAAAAGGGATGTTATTCTCAAGTGCATCCTTAATACAGCTTTCTTCTGTGTCAGTAAGCTCTATGATTTTCTTTATATTCTCTGTGTCTTTAAAAGCGTTTTTTACCTGCCAGCGAAAGTCATTCCAGTCTTTTTCAATACCGCCGGTACAGGCGAGAATGGCCTTTTTGTTTTCTTCCCTGCTGCTTATTACCTGCGGATGCAATCCGTTTCTATAGTCATTTTTATTAATAAATGCAGTGTATTGATAAGCTTTTTCATTAAGTAAATTGGATCTGACGATTGCCGCTTCCTTGCCTTTCATATGGACAAAGGCAGGGACTTCACGTTTGCAGATTCCCGACCTGGAGTATATTTCCGAAAGGCCGATAATGCCTTTGAACAGGTACCTCATCTCCACGAGAAATGCATCGGAAATCCCGGGCCAGTCCTGCTGGCGCCAGTGCTCAATCGCCAGTCTCCATAAAGTGTTCAGGCAGCTGTGATCCGTTTTTTGTTCATTGCTTTCGGAAATAATATTTTTAAAAACATTGATACAATCCCTTGTATTCTTTTTCTCGAGCGGATGAAGCATGCAATGTGCCTGAAGCACTTCCTGCTCGCACTGGTTTAAATAGGCAAACATATTGCTCCGGGCTTCCTGTAAATTATTGCTACTTACAAGCAGCCGTAATATATTCGGATTGGAATCCAGTAACATATTAATCTTTTCACGGGAAGCCATACTTGTGGTTTTCTTTTCTGTATAAGGTGCTGTCTGTGTGTTCATGACATGATTTCCCCCCTTATTTCTTTCGCCAGCTCAAGAGCTTTTCCTTCTGAATCTTCCACCCTCCTTAATGCCTGGTCGCGGCTTAAAATTCCGAGGCGTACCAGCATACTCATTTCATAGTCATACGGATGGAAATTCAATCTTTCTTTATGGACGACTATTCCCAGGGAATTCAGTCTGCAATTGGTGGAATGGGGATCCACATCATCCGGTTTTTTCCAGCCCAGTTTATCGATTGTCCTGTATATTTCTTCTTCATTATAGCCAATAAGCGGATAGGGATTAATGATATAAGGGAAAGGCTCCGTTTTATATTCTTTCTGCCCGAGCATCAAATAATAATAAACATTCTCCCCGATCTTATCTGCCAGGGATTTGAACAACCTCTTTCGTAATGGATAGGGAATTTTGTTATCCTGGTATATTATTTCGTTTTCGGACTGGATTAACTGTCCCGGGCTGTTGCCCAGCATCACCAATGGTATGTTCTTTTCAATGGCGGTCCGCAAACACATGTTGTTCACCATACGGATGCATGAGATACAGATCGCACTCCCGTAATTTGTCAGATGCTCCGGGTAAATATCGGAAATAATGCATTCCCTGAAAATTTCCTTCATCAGACCTGAACAGGGTTTTATGATCAGGTGATCAATATCCAGATGATCCAGGACAATACGCATGTTTTTGAATGAATGTTCGGACATAAATCCGTTATCTAAAGTTACCGCCAGCATATTAAGGTGATACTCTTTCTTAAGTATATAAAGTAAAAAGGTAGAATCTTTTCCCCCGCTGAAAGCTGTTACTGCATCATATTTTAATTTTTTTGACCTGGCCTCATCGATGATTTCAAGCAGCCGGTGCTTGAGTAATGCAGATGAAGGGATATATTCCTTTTGTGCTTCAAATTTTTGACAGATGGAACAAACTCCCCTGTTATCAAAAGTCACACCGGGAAAAGAAGCCGGAATAACACATACGGTACACCTCTCTATCATACTACACTCCCTTTGCTTCCTGTTTTAACTGCGATCTATTAATTTTGAATGTACCTGTTTTGGCTAGCGAACTGCGGAATTCACATAAAGCCGGGACCATGTAATAAGGAAGCTTTGCTTTGCAATAATTAACAATATCCTTTTCTGTAAGCAGGACGTTTTCTTTACATACGATAATGGCTTTGATTCTGTTTCCGTTCTCTTTACCGGAAACACTGCACACCGCAGCTTCACTTACCCCCGGTATGCTGCACAGGCATTCTTCAATCTCTTCCGGACTGATCCTGTACCCCATGGATTTGAGCATCACATCCTTGCGGCCGGTAAAATAGATATATCCTTCCTCATCCATTTTCCCCAGGTCGCCGGTATAGACCATACCGTCCTTAAATACTTCACGGGTTTTTTCAGGATTATTCCAGTACCCGGGGGATACAAATACTCCCTTGTGGACAATTTCACCCACTTCCCCCGCCTTACACTCCTTACCCCGGTCATCGATAATCTTTATTTCCACTCCCGGGAAAGGTTTGCCGGCAGATGGGTGTTTGCGGTCAAAGTCATCCGGATGCAGGAAGGTGGATCGAAACGCTTCGGTAATCCCATACATCATATAGAACCTTGTATGCTTTAGAATAGCTTTCAGTTTCATTAAATCATCCCGGGGAAATACCTCGCCAATAATCGAAACATAGCGTAAGTGCGGGTAATCGTATTTTTCCAATGGGGAATGCCGCTGGAGAAGCATCCTCCAGTAGGAAGGGACAGCATGAAAACCCGTTATTTTCTCTTTTACCATGGTGTCCACGATATCTTTGGGAAAAGAGGATTCCTGCAATACCAGTGTCCCGCCGGCGTAAATCGAAGTAAACAACTGGCTCAATGCACCGTCGAAGGAAAAGGGTGTAACGCTTATCAGGCGGTCTTCGCTGTTGTTTTCCAGGGCTTCTGCAGAAATTACCGTGGCATCGTGGAAAATTCTGTGGGTAACGATGATACCCTTTGGCTTGCCGGTGGAGCCGGAAGTATAGATTATTGACGCCGGATCATATTCATTAATTTCGCCGTATAATCCGGGAAGAGGGGACGATTCTTTTGTAATGCTGTCAAGATAATGGACATTGTTATACCGGGATTCCAGGCTGCTGCCGGATGATAAGCTGATAATCAGGTGAAAGAAATTCTTATCCAGCCCTGTCCGGGTAATTGCCTTTGCCTTGCTTTCATGGATAAATAGGTTTCTGATATTGCAATCGGAAATTACATGATACAATTGATCCTCTTTAAAATGGGGATTAATATGAACAAATACACACCCAAGCTTTATGATCGCAAAAAGGGCGATTATTTCCTGGATATTTTTTACAGAAAAAATTCCGATCCGTTCGCCCTTTTTAACACCTTGCTGCTTTAGAAAATGTGCGACCCCGGTTGAAATTTCATCTATTTCAGAAAAAGTGAAAGAGTTCTGATTACAGATGAACGCTTTCTTCTGTGGATATTTTTCTGCTGCTTTTGCAAGCATTTCATGAATAAAAACCATAATTACTGCCTGTTATTGTTGTTTTAATTTTTCTACCAGATGAACAATGCCATCGATAGAACCCAGACTTTCCATATCGACATCATCTGCGGCAACTTGCAGATCATAATTCTTTTCTATAAACGAAATCAGATCAAGAACATCCAGGGATGTAAGCAGATTGTTCTCGAACAAATTCATTTCATGATTGGATATCTTTTCGTTTGTCAATTCTTCAATGTAAAGTAAAACATTTTCTCTTACTGTCATATTTCCTTTCTCCTGTCAGATAATGGTTTCAAGATATTCATATACTCTCCTTAACTATAATAAAGGCGGATATTGTATTTACCTGATAGTATTAATCTGAAAAGTACTTATCTTTTATGGATATTATACTTATAATATAACGATAACATCATTAATTTGATTTTTACTGGAAATTGTATTATCGCCTATTTTATATTTTCATTACAGAATAATGAAAACGGCTTCCTTCCCTTCTATAACAATGTATAAACATTATATACATTCCTCTTAATATGATTATGGAGAATCATATTACGTTTCTTGACTTCAATTTAATTTTTTTAATTTATAAATAAACTCCTCCTTCTAAAATTTCAGTATATAATCATACTAATTATTATTTGTCAAGAAGAATTTACATTAAATTTTTTTTTTTATTTATTTTAAGATATTTTTGGAAAAATTTAAACCCCGAATAAACGGTATTATAAATAAAATTGGGCGGGATTTCGAGAATTTTTACCGATCCTTGACATAAAGTCCAAAATCTTGATGCAAATTTAAAAATACTATAAGGAATCCATGAAACCATGAAGATTATAAGAAAATGATTGAAAAATACAAACATTTTTTCATGGATTCTTAGTTTCCTTATAAATTCTATGAAGTGACGCTGTAGGTATAAAAGCTATTTCCCTGCAAAAAATCAGTTCTCGAAATCGTACCCATAAAATTGGAAAACTTGACTTTATTTTTAAAAAGAAGTATGATAATGACACCAGTCATGATGAAGGACAAAACTATGACCGGGTTATTCATGTTACAGAACGGTATGGGAAAAATAAATTTTAAAAAAAGATATTTTAAAACCCCATATGAATTTTTTAAAATAATAAAAAATAATTTTATTTATGCAAAAAAAATCAAAAATATTGATAAAAAAATCATAACTCCTGATTTTGCAGAAAGAATAATGCTGGCAGTTACAGGAGTAAATGATTGTGTTTACTGTTCATACAGGCATACAAAAACAGCTTTAGAAAAAGGAGTGAAATTAAAGGAAATACAGGATCTTTTAAAATCTGAATTCGGGGATTCCCCGGAAGAACAGCAAGTAGCCTTATTATACGCCCAACATTGGACAGAGTATGCAGGAACACCGGACAAAAATATGAGAAAAAAAATGATTGAATACTACGGAATACAAAAAACAAAATATATTGAATTTTATATGCACATTGTATATATGGGTAATATCATTTCCAATACTGTAGAAGCCTATAAAAGGAAAGTTGTCCCTGATTCCGGCAGGATAAATTTTTTTCTGGTATATTTACTTTGTGCTCCTATTGCTTTTTTTATTAAAAGCGGAACAAAAGATGTTAAAATAGTTACAAGCAAATCAGATTCCCACCATAGGTAAGACCACCGTCAAATCCGGGGGTTATAATATAATCCCCGGAAGGATGGACTTACATACCAGGTTTTACCCTTTGATATTATTTTTTTTAAACGCAGCCTTTATATAAAAAAAGAAAGAGGCCCTGCCCATTCTCCGTGCAGGGGTGAAAAGTCCCAATCCGGGAGGTGTACTTGCAGAGCGTTCTTTACGCAGGGATGCATTCGGGCCCGGGTTAAGACTGAAACGCTATACCCTTTATAATCTCTTTAACAGGGGTATAAGCAAGCTGGGAGTATGGTGAGGCGGGGGAGATTATACCGCTGGATTCGAAATCCGAGTTGCTTGCCCTGATGCAGCAAGCTGCACCGGACCGGAAAGTGGAGTATATTCCCGGTAAACAGATTGCATATAATCTTGTAGCGGTCACATCCCGGTAAACTTCAGATGGATTTATCAAAAAAAAGGTAGTATACAAAAGCAGAAAGTCCAAGTAAATTTGAAATGCCTGCTGCCGTGGCAGTAGCAATGATAGCCGGCATATCCGGACCATGATCGAACATTGTAGCACCTATCCCGATTCCGATTACTGCAAAAACGGTTGCCCCATATGCGGTTGCCATGCCAATGTAGGTATTTTTCCCTTCCGGGCCATAGGCATAGAGTGAGCGGTTCAGATTATAGTACGCATTACCAAGCAAGACATTGGATATCCCGAACAAACCATGGCTTATCATACTTAGTGCACCGATTTCCGGGTTGTTTGCCAAAAAAGCGAGAACGACAACCCCGCAATTAACACCGAAACTACCGAGGGTCATCCAGCTCCAGAATTTTACCGTTTTTAAAAGCGCCTGCCTGTCCCGCGTTATCCGGGTAGCACTGTAATTGTAGAATTCCATTTGCAAAACTGAAGATTCGTGCATGGAATCCGGCATCATTCTGATGTTTCCTTGCAGGGTATTGAGGAAAAAACATATATAATCGGGCAGGATAAAGGAATAATGAAGAGAAGGACTCATACCTGTATCTTCATTATAAAGGAAGTTCATGCCTGGTTCAGCACCATATGACAGGGGAACTGTACAAAAAAGAAGGCATAGTATAATGAATGATTTTATAGACAAAAATGACAGGATATTCCTGTAAAATAGCCGCTTAAAAAAACAGAAGTAGTTCATATTATTAATGTAAAATAGTTCTTATGAAAATTCAAGAAAAATACATCAATGTGTATTTACATTTACAGGGGAAACCTGTATATATATCTCATATTGACAAGAAAAGCTTTTACAGGAATGATAATTAGTATCAATAAAGAAAAATTTCAATGATTATATTTACACTTATTACAATCGCCGGTAGTCTGGCCTTTTTTCTCTATGGTATGAAGGTGATGAGTGACGGTATACAGAAGGTTGCAGGGGAAAAACTTCATTCCATCCTCAATTTTATGACAACAAACAGGTTTGCAGGAGTATTTACCGGGTTTTCTATAACAGCACTCATTCAATCTTCTTCTGCCACGACAGTACTGGTTGTCAGCTTTGTTCATGCGGGTCTTCTGACCCTGGAACAATCTATCGGTGTTATTATGGGGGCAAGTATCGGGACAACGGTTACCGGCTGGATAGTCTCGATATTCGGGTTCAAGCTGGATATTACAGCGATTGCACTACCTTCTATCGGGATAGGATTTCCCTTTGTCTTTTCAAAAAAACACCGGTACAGGGATATCGGAGAAGTATTTGTCGGCCTGGGAATCCTTTTCCTTGGCCTTAAATTCTTAAAAGAATCTATACCGGAAATTGATCCTGCTGCACTGGAGTTCCTTACTTCTTTTACAAACAGGGGATACTTTTCCATTCTATTTTTTATTTTTGTTGGTACTGTATTAACGATGATTGTGCAATCATCCAGTGCAGCGATGGCCATCACCATAACACTGGCTTTTGTAGGCTGGATAGACTTCCCCACTGCGGCAGCCATTATCCTGGGTGAGAATATTGGAACAACGATTACTGCTATTCTTGCATCCCTTAAAACCAATGTCAGTGCACGCCGGGCCGCACGAATACATACCTTTTTTAAAATAGCAGGTGTTGTATGGATGCTTTTTGTATTCAACTGGTTTATATCGCTGGTCGATTTTATTATCCCCGGGAACCCGACGGTTCCTGAAAATATTCCGATTCATCTTTCCATGTTTCATACCCTTTTTAATGTGGTGAATACATTCATTTTTATCTGGTTCATCCCCCTTCTTGTAAAGATAGCTGAAAAACTCGGACATGAACGGCCCGACGAAAAAGGTACTGTGTACAAACTGGATTATTTTAAAACAAGGATACAGGATACGCCGGAATTGAATATAATGCAGGCAAAAAACGAACTCTTCAAGATGGCCAATATCGTTGAGGCAATGTTTGCTGTTTTTCTTAAACTATTTCATAACCCGGATAAAAAAATGAGGGACCTGGTGGATAAGGTAAAGGAAGAAGAGGAACGTACGGACCAGATGCAGGTGGAAATATCCAGATACCTTGCTGAATGTGCAAAAGAGAACCTGAACGAAATAAGTGTCAATAACGTGACTGCCATGTTAAGGATCACCCATGAACTCGAAAGTATCGGGGACAGCTGTTACAGACTTATGATACTTGCCCAGAGACGGTATGATAAAAAGATAAAAATGGATAAGGAATCCCTGGCTGAAATTGACAATTATTCCAAACAGGTAAAAAACTTTATCAATTTTATTAATGAACACCTTAATCAACATTTAAGTAAATACGATCTTAACAGGGCATTTGAACTGGAAGAACAGATGGATCAATCGAGAAATGTATTAAAAAAGAATGCCAGGAAACGGCTTCAGAAAGGCTATGATGTAAGAGCCCAGCTGCTTTTTATCGATATTGTACGCCACTTTGAACAGATTGGTGATTATTCCTTGAATATATCCCAGGCGCTCAGGCAGATTAAGTAAAGTGAAAAATCCGGGATTATTTTCAGGTGAAATTTAGAAAAAAGAGTATAGACGCTATCTTCTATTGACTGCCTGGATAAAAAGGAATAAACTCTTTTTTAATAAGTTCATAAAGAGGATTATTATGAAGTTAATCAGCATCTTTGTATTATTAACTATTATGTTTATATTTCCCCTTGCAGGCCAGAATCTATTACAAAATCCGGGCATGGAAGAAAACGATACTGAAGCTACCGGATGGCGTCTTGATGAATTCCTTAGAGGCGGGACAATAGTAAGAATTGAGCATGACGGGGCATTTGGCGGTAAAAATTATGTGTCGCTGGAAAATACGGCTGAAAATGATGCCAGACTTATCCAGACAGTGAAAATAGAAGAAAATGCCAATTACAGAGTATCGGGCTGGATTAAAACAGAGAATGTCTCGGATGAAGGGATCGGGGCAAATCTATCCTTGAATGAGCACTGGTTTATTTCCCGGGAAATAAAAGGGACAAGCGATAAATGGGAGTATGTGGAGTTCTACCTCTCTGTTACAGCGGATCTTAAAACAGTAACAGTCTGCCTCCGTCTTGGGGGCTATGGAGGTACTTCAACAGGCAAGGCTTGTTTTGATGAAGTATCAATGGTAAAGGTAAAGGACGTTCCAGGGGGAGACCGTGCCTTTACGATCGGACGTTCAGAAAAGGATAATTCCCAGGACAGGGAAAATAGAAATAGAAATACCGAAGAAAGTGCAGCCGGGACTGAAGATGAACATAAGCCACCGGCTGATCCCAGGGAAATTACTTCGAATATTATTGTCTATTCCCTGGTTCTTCTTTCTGTCATCGTTTTCTGTATCCAGCTTATCATTGTTAAACCAAAACCTGAAACAGAAAGATAAACAGGCTGCCGGGCTTATTAAACCGGCGGTCCGATTAAGAGAATAAAAAATGCAGTGAACAGGCAAAACAGCCAGAATTGTCCTTTTATGATTGTATTCAATACCGGATATTTCGTACTGCTGAACCGCGCCATTGATCTTCCTGTAAAATAGCAGAGTGAAATCATGATAAAGGGAGCAACATACCTGAACGCCTGGGTACAATCATAAGGAGAGTATAGTCTCATCCGGAAATATATAACCAGGGTAGAAACAAAATTAACAAGGAAGATATACCCTTTGTCCTTCATATGCTCCTTTTTAAACAGGATAAAATTGAGAATTATCAACACAATAAGCACAAGATAACAGGCCACCATGATGACGGCAATATCCTCGAGGCCGGGAAATTCGAAGACACTGAAAAGTGATGTCTGGATGAGCATTTTCAGAAAAAAGGTGTTTTCATGGGGAGCAGGGGCAACAAAAGGTTTCTTTAAAAGCTCTTCTATAGAAACATAGAAAAGGTTGAACGGATTATTCGGCATAATTGTCCCCAGGGGGGGTACGGCATAGGAAAGATCCTGATGGAAAAGAAAATAATTCCGTATGATATAACTGAATCCTAAAGGCAGGGCAATGACCAGGAAAATGAGACCCTGCTTTACATATTTTTTCCACTCGTGCCGGTGTTTTGCGAATTCTACAATAAAAACAATCCCCAGGACAGGGAATAAAACAATAGAAGATTTTTTTGTAAGCATGGAAATTGCGGTAAAAACAGCAAGAAGGATGACATTCTTCAACGATTTATCATCAACCCATTTAATAAGGTAGTAAAAGGAGACAATGTAAAAAAGGAAAACTGTTGCATCATTGTTAAGATAAACAGACATGTAAATGATATTGGGATGAAAACAGGCAAGGGCAACACCGATAAGTAATGCGTGTTTATTTATCCTGCATTTATTAAAGATTTTATAAATAAAGATAAGGGTAAGCGCACTGAAAAAGACCATAAGTAATTCCACGGCACGCATACTGTAATCTTCCTGCATCCCGAATAGCCGGACGATATTATAAGGGATGGCAGAGAGGATATAGTGTACAGGGGGATGGTATGTTTCATATGTTCCCACAGCCGGTAAGGTAAAATTTTTTGCAATATGACGGATATAATCAATGTGATTCCATGCACCCCAGATATCATGCTGCCTTGTTCCGGGGTCTGTATACAGAAAATAACAAATCCGTATGGCAATACCGAGTATGATAAGAATTTTTGCGAGATTTGCCGGGGTAAGCTGGTTATTCCTGAAAAGGTATGCAGCAACCCCTGCTGCCATGACCATGATAATAAGAAATGATAATTGAACATCATATACGGTTATTTCCCAGAAATTTTGTATATAAACAATATAAAAAACAATAAAAAGAATGGCGATGAAAATATAATAGAGCTTTTCGCCGGAGAATTTTATTATTGCATCAAGAGTTTTTCTTTTTCCCCTGACAAAGAACAAATAAAGGGTAAAGAGGATACTTGAACTTAAAAGCAGTATTGCATAAAGAATCGAAATGGAAAGATTCTTTGATTTGTACCGGATGTTATTTACCCGTGCAAAATACTTCTGGATCTTCTCATCATTTATATCTTCGGAAAAAGTGAAGCTGTCTATCTTTTTTCCTGCAGGACGCATTGTCACTTCTTCCACCCGGACATCGTCAAATAATGCGGTCCCGGAATTAAAACCTGCCCAGCTCCCGATTCTTAGTGTTACCGGCATCCTGGTCTGGTATCTTCCTGTCATTCCATAGACCACACTCTGCTCCCATTTTCCATGTGTCTCCTTTATATCCCTGGAATATGAATATGAATCAGGTATACTTATATTTGCCCCGATCCCGCCCGACGGGATGTCTTCTGCCTTTATCCAGACTGATAGTTTGTATACGGTCATCGGTTTTACCTTTACGTACTGGTAGACGCGTACATCATTTTCCCTGTTCGTGCTTACTTTTATATACCGGTTCCCGGTCCGGGCCCCGTTCGTTTCCAGGGTATAGGATACATCATTCTCACCCTCCCAGTATGATCTGGTGTGCCAGTAAGCTGCCCATCCATTATGATCGATTTCGAACGAAGGATTCTTTATTAAATTTTCTGTAGCAAAAGAAATGAATACCTGGCACATTAATAATATCCAGATACATACCGGTAAAGCTGCTCTTCTCATATTCTTACCTCGTCAATTAAAATAGAGATTTACTGGTTATCGTCCTTTTCTTCTTTATCTTCCGTTTCTTTCCGGACATATCCCTTCCAGTGGGTTTTATAATTCTGTATCCGTGACTGGGCAATTCTCCTGGACAGGGCATCGGACATCATCCCTATAAGGAGAATAATAAGACCGCCTAAGAGAAGTATAAGAGTTGTACCGGAAATAATCGGCTGGCTGAAAAAAGAAACAATGTCCTGTGCTTTCCGTATCCCGATGACAATATCCAGGCCCAGTTTGATAAGACCGAAGATCAGACAGGTGTTGAACAGGGGGACAAATACCTTAAGGGGATTGAAATACATGGATAACCGCAGGACAAGGACGATGAAATTAAAAAAGTCCCAGGGGACGATCTTCGATTTCCCGGCCCGGGTGTAATAATCTATCGGGAGATAGGTGATTTTAAAATCATCACTTAACGAAGCAACAGTAAGTGTGGTGGTAAAAGAAAAACGGTCGGAAAGGAGGGTTGAATAGAGATTGACAAACCGTTTACGAAATGCCCGTAATCCTGAATTAAGGTCCGGTATTTTCTTGCGGGTAACGAATTGTGCGAGTTTACGCAAAAACCATTTTGCCGGCTTGCGTAAAAGGGGAATCTTTACATGTTTCCCGGATCTTTCCCCCACGACCATATCTGCATTTTCAAGCAGTTTCAGCATTTCCGGGATCCGGTCGGAAGGGTATGTCCCGTCTGCATCGGTAATAACAATAGTTTCGTACCGTGCCTCATAAATACCTGTTTTCAGGGACGCCCCATAACCTCTGTTATGAAGGTGATGAAACACCCGGGCTCCTGCAGCCTGGGCTTTCTGTGCAGTATTATCTTTTGAGGAATCATCAACAACAATAATTTCATAAATGATTCCGGCATTATTCATTATTTCTTTTATTTTTTTAATCTCTTTCCCGACTGAATCCTCCTCATTATATGCAGGGATAATGATGGAAACAGGCTCGAAACTTTGCTGCATTGTTTTCTCCTAGTTCTAAGCTGTTCTTTTTATAAAACAAGCTTTTATTTTCATTTTAATGGTATTCTAAACAAGAGACGGAGAGATGTCAATAATTTGTCGTTTATTCAGCGGCTGTATCTGAACAGGTTTCCTCTTTTTTTGTTCCTGCATAGTGAAAAAGAACATATTTTCTTGCCAGAAAATTCCAGAAAAGGACAAGAATCATGGCAATAATTTTTGATATTTTGTAATCGATGGAAACAATATCGGTAAAAAACCAGAGAAACAGGGTAAGCAATCCAAGACCGATCCCGCCGATTACCCCGAATATGGCAAATTCGAGGAATTTGTTTTCCATCGTTTTTACAGGGAAAACCCATAAAATAGAAAGAATATAATTTACCACCAGGCCGGCGCAAAATCCGATACCGCCGGCAATAAGGTAATACACCAGGAACACTTCTTTGAACAACAGCATCATTCCGTAATCAACGACTGATGCAATACCCCCGACAATACCATACCGGAAAAACTGAATAGAAAGGCTATTGGTTTTTTCTTTAAAGATCTTTTTTATCATTTATCTATCCTTTCAACCTTTATATGTATTTTTACTCCACCCCTGGAATCGGGACCTTTTTCGAGCACTTCGAACAGTGTCCTTCTTTGATTCCGCACATTGAGATTGTATATCCTACCCTCCGGATAAGGAGATTTCCGCAGGATGGGCAGAAGGTGTTTGTTTCTTTTAACCCGACATTTCCCTGGTACACGTAATTCAGGCGCTTTTTTGCTTCTTCTGCCAGCCTGGAAATACTGGATACACTTGTCGCGGGGATTGTATAATGATAGGTGGGATAGTAGCATGAAAGATGATAGGGGATATCCGGGTCCAGGGAAGCAAGAAAGCGTGCAATTTCACCGATTTCCGCAAGGCTGTCGTTTTTTGTCGGGATAACAAGTGTGGTAACTTCCAGTGCTATTTTGCGTACTGCCCGGGTCAGGAACCGTTTTACTTCATCCAGGTTCCCGCCGATTTCTTTTTTATAAAAATCCGGATTAAATGATTTAAGATCGATGTTGGCAGCATCAAGATATTCAAGAAACTCTTCTGCAGGTTCAGGGTTTATATATCCATTGGATACAAGAACATTTTTTATACCCCTCTGCCTTGCTTTTTTTGCCGTATCGAGCAGGTATTCTATATGGATAAGGGGTTCTGAATAGGTATATGCTATTCCGAATGAATTCCTCTTTACTGCAAGATCGACCAGTTGTTCAGGACTCATATAATCACTTTCCTCCCTGGTTTGCTGGCTGATGTGATAATTCTGGCAAAAAGGACACCGGAAAGAGCACCCCCAGAAACCGGCGGAAAGGATCATTTTCCCGGGGTAGTAATGGTACAATGGCTTTTTTTCTACGGGGTCCAGAGCAAGCCCGGAAAGCCTGCCGTAAAACGGGATCTCCATGGTTCCCCCGGAATTCCTTCGCACCCCGCATATCCCTTTTTTCCCGGGAGCAATAATGCATTCATTCGGACAGAGAAGGCATTGTATCTTCTGGTCATCTCTTTTTTCATAATACCTGGCATTCATTATCAAAAGGAAACGGGGTTGTCTAAAAAGTCAAATTTTTTAAAAATTGATCCATATATAGTGGTGTTTATAAATATTTTCC
>JAFGQK010000337.1 GCA_016935735.1 Spirochaetales bacterium
CCGAATTATTACCAGGTAACTCTCTATTTTTTTCGTTGGGAAGTATATGGGAACGCAACAATTGACAATGCTTCTTCCAGTACCACTGTAATAAGAAATATCAAAGCCCGGTCATCTGTTTTTCCTGTATACAGACAATAATTTTTATGTTGATAACCACGACAGGTGGGGTTCAACAGTGTTGAACCCCACCTTATAAAGCAACAATACTGGTTATAGGAATCCGGCATGTACACCAGGATTCCTATAACTTCATCATAAAGAGCTATGTATCGATATTATTCAAAGCGAATAATATCGGTAAGCACCCCGATTGCTTCCTGCTCATTCTCCCCATTCACTTTAATGACAAAGTGCAGCTGTATCCGTTTTCCCCGGATTCCTCCGGCAGGATAGGTAGATGTGTGCCAGCCGGAGTACCACTTGAATTGTTCCAGGTTTATTGGCACCAGTAAACGATTATCGGCAATGATAGTTTCCAGTTCAATGGTACGTGCATCTTCAACAGTTAACAGGACTTTGAATTCATCTTTTTCTATGTTTTGCAGGAATTCCTGAAGAAGGAAGCACCAGTCATATGAAAAGGTTCCCGCCCCTTCCGGTACAATTATCCATGGAGAGCTTATCCTGGTTTCATGTTTTATCCCATTATTGGAAATGAATGCCATGTATGAACCCTCTGTTGGGAAAATAGTTTTTTCCAGGTCTTTCAGAATATCGGCATTAAGCCCGATTTTCGTTTCCTCGCTTATTGTCCACCTTTTGAAGCCGGATTCAAATCCCAGGTTTGGGTCATATACCGTTATTCTTACCTTCATTTCCCTGGTCCATGTAGAGTCGGATACGGTAAATATGACATAGTGGATTCCTGTTTGATGAATAGCCGGCACCCAGGTAAACATACGGGTGGTCTTGTTAAAAGAAGCCCCTGCCGGGAGGTTTTTACAGTCGTACACCAGATGATCCCCCCGGTTATAATCTTTGGCTGTGACACGGAATGACAGTTGTGAATAGGCATATACGGTTTTTGATGAAGTTGTTAACCAGATAGGAGGTCTTGGAATTTCCGTAATAAAAATATTTTCTTTCTCATCATCATACCAGGCAATGGTGCTTCCCCAGACCAGCGGCAGCTTCTGATACGATGTTTCTGTTGTTATTTGCCTGGTTTCCCCGGATTCAAGGTCATACATAAAGATATCAAAATTGGCATTGGCATGGTCCTCCCAGACGACAACATCCTCATGCATATGTGGATACAATCGCAGATGTTCACTGCTTACGATTTCCCGGGTGTCTCCTGTTTTGAGATCGTATACTAAAACCGAATGTTGAAGATCCTTTTTTTGTATCAAGACAATGTTGTCCCCGTAGATATAAGGGCAGGTTTCATCACGATCGTTTCCGGGGTACAATTCGACTGCTTCCCGGGTTTTCATGTTATATGTATATACATTATCATCATCGGTCTGCCAGACGGCATAATCATCATACATATAAGGGCATGCCACCTGTGCAAGGCTGTTGTCCAGGGTAGTGGTATTCCCTGTATCAATAGCATAATGCATAACCCCTTCATAGTTGTACTGGTTGTCTGTTTGTCTCCATATAATATCGTTATTGCAGATAAAAGGAAACCGGACAAAGTGATTTTCATCATCCGTTAATTGTGTGGTTTCCCCTGTCTTCATATCATACAGAATCATTTGATAGAGTGTATCGGCATCAAGGCCATGCCAGATGATGTTATTTCCCGAAATAGATGGTGATGCGCCAAAGTGATCGTAATAATCGATAATAATTGTTTCCGTATTTGTATTAATATCCGTACAATTTATCTTCCAGGAAGAACTTGTCCATACAATATGGTTATTATCGATAGCAAAATCCTTGAAATCAGGCAATGCTGCCCTTCGTTTGGATAGTTGCTTCCTGTTCACAGGAATAACAACTTCAAAGGAATCGTTTGTCATCTGTCCTGAATTTGCCAGGGCTTCAATGTCTATATGGCATTGCACATTATACTGGTCTACCGGAGCTCCGGGATCAAGCGTAAGTATTGTAAAAGAAAGGGGAACACCGGTATACCGGATTGTCTGGTCTGCCTCAAGAGCCCCCAGGTACTTATTCCCGGAAACAGTATTTATTGCATTTCCGGATAACGTATAGGTCATATGAATGGATGATACATCTATGGGGCCGTAATTCTGCAACTCCAACTCAACTTCCATCTGCTCCCCGGATTCCGGTATCTGGTCCCCATCGCCGGAATACTCAGAAACATAATAATCCTTGAGCCGGATACATGCTTTATTATAATCAACAGAAAAAGCCTGGTTTGTATTAATAATACCAATCCCCAAAGGATACGGGCTGTTCACTTCAAAAGGTACGGTTCCTGCCCTGATAATGCCTTTGATAAAGGGAATGTAATCCCCTGGTACGGTATTTCCCGGATAATGTGACATAAGTAAAGCAGCAAGACCGGAAACAAAAGGAGCTGCCATGGAGGTCCCGTTCCCTACTGCATATCCATCCGTTATAGTCTGGAAAACACTGCCCGGGGGTACACATGAAAGAATACCAATACCAGGGGCTGCAATATCAACATTTTTCCCATAATTTGTATAGATAAATTTGTTATCATAAGGATCTGATGCAGAAACAACCAGGGGGTATTCGGTAGAACCGGGGTAAAAATCGGTATCAACATCTTCTGCCCAGTTTCCCGCAGAAGTGACACACAGGACACCATTGTACCGTGCATATGCAAGTGCATCGATGATAGTCGAGTTCCAGAAAGCAAAAGAGCAATTCATAACATCTGCTCCATTATCAACAGCATAATATATTCCCTCGAATATGGAATTTGCATTGCCATTTCCATGATCGCTCAGGGATTTTACCGCCATCAATGTCACTTCCGGTGCAACACCGGTTATTCCAATCTGGTTATTCCCGCGTGCTCCAATAATGCCTGCACAATGGGAACCGTGCCCGTAGACATCCATCGGATCGTTGTCATTATAAATACAATCATACCCGACAACATCATCCACATAGCCGTTTTGATCATTGTCAAGGTAATCGATATCCGCGCTGGTAAAAACTCCATCGCCGTTTATATCTTCACGGGAATTTACCCAGATATTTTGCTGCAAATCTTCATGTGTATAGTCGATCCCTGTATCGATAACGGCAACGATGATGCCATTTCCTGTTGTATGAATCCAGCCTGCCTGTGCGTCGATTCTCTTGATTCCCCAGAGGTCATCGTAATCCTGCCCCCAGGTTCCATAAGATGAATAAAAAGGATCATCCGGGGGGATCACGAATGCCCCGGATACATTATAATGAAGGCTGGCGTATTCAATGAAAGAATTTTCCTTAAAATCATTACATATCGATGTTATATTTTTTTTACTTTCAAAGGCAAGGATATAAATATCCTCTATCCGCGGCCTTTCAATAGATTTCGAAACACGTCCAGTTCTTGCCCTGTATTTTAACCGTGTATTCTCCATTATTTCTTCAGGTTCCATCTTATAGGTAATACACTGCCGGTGAAGACCTTCAACAACCGGGCGTAGAGTGGTACACCTGTATGATTCAAATAACGATGCAAGCGATTCGGGAAACAACGACAGGAATTTATTTACATCCAGATTCAGGTGATCCGGCGATAAATTCCTCCGTACGATTTCCCCTGTTTCCCGGTTGAATTTTATAATGATTTCATTCTCATTATAACTTTTTTTTCCAGCAGCAGGCGGGAATTCGTCTTTTATTTTTTCAGAATTTAAAACAAGGTTAAATCCTGAAAAAAAGATTATTAAAAGCAAAACAAAAGCAGATAAAAATATTTTTTTGGAAAACGATTTCTTCATAAAATCCTCCTTTTATTAATGAATGCGTATGATTCCCATTAGCAGGGAATTTTTAAAAGCTGTTGATTATTTTGGATATCCCTATAATCACACTTAATTTATATCCAAATAAGTGAAAAAACCATAAAAGCCGAGAAAAGCCATATTTTCGCCATTTTTCCGGCTATTATTTTTCCTGGCAGTAAAGGATAGCAAATGAATACTTTCATGTCTATTTCTACCCATGTGGACGACAATTACTTGATGATTTCATATAATTAACTAACGATTTGGTGAAATAAGGTAATATCGATATATGATTGATGGTCTCTTGCCAGAGAAACCTC
The DNA here is from genome assembly GCA_016935735.1 of Spirochaetales bacterium. Lineage (GTDB taxonomy): Bacteria > Spirochaetota > Spirochaetia > SZUA-6 > JAFGRV01 > JAFGRV01. The sequence continues at coordinate 4,214 of JAFGQK010000337.1, forward strand.
TATATATTTTAAGACCGGGTGGATGGTAACGCTGCCCGGTTTATCAATTTTATTATAAAAAGCTTTTCACCTTTCATTCCAGCAGTACCTTTCCTGGTTCAAAATAGGGGTCTTCAATAAAAGCACAGAGTGCCCGTGCCTGTTCAGCGGATATCTTCTTCTTTATATACTCTCCATCTTTCCCCGACTTTCCATCATGGTTAAAACTCCTGTTCCAGAACGTACCAAAGGTTGCTGTTTCACCATGTTCTCCGGCCTCTCCTCCGGCACCACCTTTTGTGATTGCGGTTATATAGACTGGAATGGCATCATCCATATAGAGTACCTGGATCGTTCCTCCATCACCTCCGTCCCCGCCATTTCCTCCTGTCCCGGGCTCACCATCTTTTCCTTTTTTCCTGCTGCTTATCCCCTCTGTATCAGAATCCGTATATTCAGCCCCTGCACCTGCATCTCCTCCCTTACCTCCATCACCCCCATCCCCGCCGGACACATTGATGATGATATTATTTCTTTTTAACAGGTATTCTTTTTTATTGGTGATGTCGGCAATAAACAGCATTGTCCTGTCATTTATCCCCATTATTCCCTTATCTTCTCTATTATAGTAAAGAACAAGAACGGTAATATCCCACCCCTTCTTTCCATCCGTACCATCCCACCCATCTGAACCGTCATTTCCATCGGCAACTCCGTATGACGGTGCACCGTCAAGGCCGTCCTGCCCCTCTATACCATTTTCTCCTGGTTTCCCGCTAAAATCCAGGGTATTGAATTCATCCCAGGCAACCGGCCAGGACATTGTTTTCATGTACGGGTTATCCTTAACTTTGATGGTGAGGGAATATCCCGGTATTTGGGTAAAAACAAGGGTATATGGTGTACCAGTGACATACATATTTTTCTCGATATTGATAAAGGTATGATTTGTGCTGGAAATAATTAAATCTTCCGGGGACGGATGATTGATGGTTTTTCCCCTGCTGTCCGTAACAGCCACCTTAAGTCTATATTTCTTTCCAGGGACCACCGAGGAAACAGTATCTTCTGAAGCATTCTGCAGCTTTACATCCATGTCCCGTATTTCCAGGTCTACTATACTGGTTGTCATACAACCGCCTGTAAGGAAAAGATAAAGTACTGCTCCTATAATGGACCCTGTGTTCCTATGGGCAAAAATTATCTTCATTATTCTGTCCCCCTTTCCGGCAGTATCAAATTTAAAAGATACCATTTTTCCGCAAAAGTTGAAAGCGGTGCTGCCCGTATATGGTTAGGAAAAATAATGATGAAAAAACAATACTCACCAATAAAACTGTTTCTTACGGCTTGTACAACAAACCGGAATCCGGCATTATATCTGACCGGAAATAATACGAAACGGGATTCTTTCCCGGGACAAATTCCATAAGACAATAATTCGGGATCGTATACCAGCTTTGACTCGTTCCCAGGCATTCGGAAGCAGCCATCCATATATCACTGATGCAATCACAGTCCGGATTGGATGGTGCATAGTAAAGGGTGTGCCCGGCGGTCGTATAACAAAGCGCCCAGAGGGTTTTACCGTCCGTCATGACAAAGTTCAACTGCCTGCTGTATCCCCGGGACTGCAGAGTATCAGCTAACAAGGTTACTGCGTAGATAATGGCTTCCCGGATAGTGGCGCCGGATATGGTAAGGGATTCGATCATCTGTATCATATAGATTGAATAGTGATCCGAGTCATGATAACTGCCATTATTGACATAATCTTCCGGATTCTTTTCCAGGTAGCCGGGATCTATTAATGAGCGGAGTACGAAAACAGGAATGGTACCATTATGTGCAAGAAGAACGCTGAAATTCTTCCTAACAAGCTCTTCGGATTCAAGGGCATGGCGTAGAAAAGGGTGCGGATTGGGGATACCGGTAAGAAAAGTGGTTCCCCTGCGTACATGCGCGATACCTCCTCCTGTCATAGATGAACAAAGATATTCCACAGCTTTATCGTATCTGAAATGATCTGCTGAAGCTGCGGGTCTTCCCCTGTAAACAACAGGCATGAGTGATCTGGATAAAGAAACGATTTGATTTGCTGCCGGTATACAGTAAAATCCGATTCCCCACCCGTGCGGGTTCGTTCCGGGGGTGCCGCAATCATTTTCTAAACTCTCAAGCATTTCTTTTATAACAGGACGCCAGGTGATCTGTTTTGCATTGTTATAAACGATCCCTAACATGTCACAATTATGTTCCTGTGCCTGGATGCATTCCGGCATTACCAGGGAAATAAGAAAGATAGACAGGTAAACCATAAAAAAAGAAGACTTTTTCCCCCATCTTGCAATTAACATATATTCTCTCCTCTCTTCTTATATAAACTCCTCAACATTCGTTGAGGTACGATAGTAATTTATAAGGTACCCCTTCCCATGATCCGGATAAAAATGATAATGACGGATTGCATCCATCCTTTACCCTGGGACAGGATGTTGATAGAAGTAAAATACCACAGATAATTACAATTTTAATTATAAAAGATATAAAAGATCGATTTATCTAAAATATCCTTTCTTTTTTTATATAATCGGGGATTCACACCATTCTTTACTATTTTATATCTGTAACTTTTATCGTCGCCATGATATCATTTATTTCAAGCCGTCGTTTCTGTATCTCTTCATTTACTGCATAGTGTCCTGCAGAATAATCAAATAAATAGACATTGTTCCTGGAAAGCGGGGTCGCACCTGCTTTCCCGTCCGGTCCTTCGATTCCTGCCAATTTATTCCATTGCTCTCTGGTGTATATGCCGACAGCGAAAATGTCCTCCTGGTCCGGCAGTCCGAAATAGATAACTGGTGCTTTTATATTACTCCCATAATCGACCAGATCTTCTTTAAAGGTAAAGCTCTTCCAGCCCGACGGAAAATCCAGGCTGAAACCGTATTTTGTATTTGTATACAACAATCCGGCGCTTACCGGTTCCCCGGCAGTTTCTACCGGCCAGTTTACTTCTGACCCGCTTTTCGCCTTGCAGCCTGTTATGGACAGTAAGAGAATAATTGAAAACAGGGAAAGTAGTATCCTGTATTGAAAAGTGTTCAACATGGGTTGAACCCCAATTGTAATTGTAAATAAGGTGGTACGCATAATTAGTTTCCCATAAGTTATGTATTGATACATCATAACATGAATTTAGATTATAAGCAAGCAGTGGTGTTTTGAAGGGTGCGATTTTCCAATCAGGTTTTTTTAACAAAAAACCGTAACTGCTCCCCCGATAGTAACCACTCATCTTCACTAATCAGCACTAATAAATCTACATATTATAATATTAATCGTTTCCATTCAAGTTCTGTAGGACAACCATAATTTATCAAATAAC
>JAFGQK010000338.1 GCA_016935735.1 Spirochaetales bacterium
GCCGTATTCCTGGCCAGGAAAACGTTGTACGATTCACAGAAGGCAGACTGAATGAATTTCAATAACTGGATATTGTCGTCGACAATGAAAATCGATCGTTTGTCTGCCGTAATATTCCTTTCTTTTATATTATTTTGTACCGGGTATGAAACCGGCGTAGTGGACTGGAATTTTTGAAGTGCTTTCCGCTCTCCCGCTTGACTTTCGTCAGTAAACACAATGGTAAAGCAGGTACCGCCCTCCTTGTTTTTTTCTACCATAATGACGGCTCCAAGTCCATCAATAATCTTTTTTACGATTGAAAGTCCGACGCCTATACCCTGTTGTCTGTTTTTCTTCTTCGAGAGCAGGTAATAGGGTTCGAAAATATGTTCGTATGTATCCGCGGGCAGGCCTGGCCCATTGTCACTGATACGAAGCATGGCCTTGCCCTTTTCACTCAGGACATCGAGTTTAATCCGTCCCTTTCCTTGAGTATATTTCACGGCATTATCGAGGAGATTGTTGAAAATCCTGTCCAGGGCCCGGGGATCGATCCTGATAACGATACTGTCCTTTACATTTGCTGTTATGCGGATATCTTTTTTTGCAGCTATAACCCGGAACAAGTCGCATTTCATGCGTGCGCTTTCCGACAAATCCACGAGGGTGTCGTGCTGGTAGACTGTTTCTCCTTTCTGGAGTCTTTCCGCATCGAGGAAATTGAGCATATTGGCAAGCAGGAGATCGATATTCTGTTTGATGACAAGAAGTTTTTCATCGGGTTCATACTGCTCCAGGTAGAGTGCCATGTAATTCTGAATCAGGGTGAGCGGGGTTTTGGTTTCGTGCGCCACATTGATGAAGAACCGGGTTTTCTGTTTATTGGATTGCAGGAGTTGCCGGTTCATCGCAGCCATTTCTTCACCGGTGCGTATATTTTTGATGCTGCTTCCTATGTGGCTGCTCAACGTATCGTATACAAGGGAGGTGAATATATTCACCTCCATAACCAGCAGACCGAATTTTTCTTCCTTGAACAAAAGCGGAAGGATACAGTAAGAGCGGTCCGGTCTTTTATAGAGGATATCGTCGAAAATCACGTTTTCCGGTATTTTATCCTTCAGTTCTATCCCTCCCGGTTCCTGTATATCATAACCTGTAAGCAATGTATAAACACGGATACCGGAAGTGCCCTGAGAATAAAGAAAAAGCCAGGCGCTTTCTATTCCCAGAATGGGGAAATTGCCCAGCATCCAGGCATTAAATTCCGTCATCTTCTGCAAATCCTTCAAATTGTCGATAATCCTGGTGATTTCATAATATATGAATTCCAGATCCTTTTTATAAGCATAGCGTTGGCTACGCTCACAACCCAAATCAAGAGAAGCAGGAAATTTTCTATTACCTGCAATTACATCACCTCCATGAAAGTTCCGACCAACGTACATGTTATGGGTTGAAAATCCTGGAATAATACCAGGATTTTCGCCCATAGTAATAAAGGAATCCATACCGCAGGCAGACCCCTGTTCTCTGCCCGGATCCAGGATAAGTCCTGCTTGTTCTTCCGGTTTGAGGCATCCGCAGGAATCGCGGATTACCAGCTCGGTGTCAAAAAGAAGAGGCTCCTGGTTCTGTTGATAATCCAGGAGATTATCCACTGCCCTGTTCCCGATTTCACGAAGATGCTGCTTGACACTGGTAAGCGGGAATTTGGGGAAGATTGATTCATTCATGTTATCGAACCCGGTGACCGCTATATCGCGGGGTACGTGCAAACCGCGGTCATAGAGTGCATCAATCACCCCTAATGCTATTGCATCATTGGCACAAACAATCGCTTCGATGTCCTGGCCGGGTTTTAATCCGCGTTCGTCCAGGAACACACGTACCGCTTCCTGGCCTGCACGGAACGTATAATAGCCTTCTGTGACAAGTACCGGATTAAAGTCCATTCCATTTTCAGAAAGCGCTGATTTATATATCGCATAACGTTCCATGGCATCCCGGTTGCACTCGGGTCCTTTTACAAAGGCGAGTTTTCTATAGCCGTGTTTTTCGATGAGGTGTTTCATCAAGGCACTGAATCCCGGTGTATTGTTGGTAAGAATGGCATTGCCGATCAAAGAACGGAAATTGATGGTAATGACCGGGATATTTTTATACCGGGAAATAAATTCCGTCAATGCATTGTCATTACAATAATTTGCCAGCAGCGATAAAATAATCAGGCCGTCAAGTGATGCATTTAAAGCAGTATCATAGATTATATTGTGGTTATTTTCATACGGGATGGGTGAATGCAGGGCGCGGCCTGAAAAATATATGACCTGGGTGTTGAAGCGCCTGGCTGCCTCTTCAATTCCGGAGATGAGTTCTACCTGGTAATGTCCATAGAACCAGGCTGTAAATACACCCAACCTGTGACATGATTTTTGGGATCGCTTTTCATTCATTTCCAAAATCTTATAGATTGTATAATGCCATTCCCGGATAGAAAAGTCAACACCTGGGTGCATCCTTCTCTTTTTTGTTTTTATCTTCGATTTTTCCCGTTATTTGTACTGCTACCCTTTTCCCCACCATCCCTGGTCTGCAATAATACTTTTTTTGATTCCCGATTTTAAGGATAAGAGAATCCGATGGTGTCACTCCGGGCAGACGGATCACATCCCCTGCCTGTAAACTCAACACATCGCGAACAGTAATATTAAGAGATCCTATTTCCGCGGAAAGAGTTACCATTACTTCATCAAGGTTTTTTCCCATTATCAATAGATTCTCGGTACTTGCTCCGCTTCTTACAGAAGAGTGCATATATTGAGTGGATAATTTGGAATGGATTGATTCAATAGTAATATAAGGAATACAGAAGTTCATCATTCCTTCCATATCACCGATTCTTGTTTCCAGGGTTATTAATGCCACCATTTCATTGGAAGGAATCACCTGTGCAAATTGAGGATTGGTTTCGATGTGGACTAACCGGGGCCGGACATCTATGACTGAACTCCAGGCTTCCCGTACATTTCCCAGTATACGTATAATCTTTCCCTCCATAACAGCTTTCTCAATATCAGTTAGTTCCCGTGATTGCTTTGCATTCTCGCCCTTACCCCCAAACAATTTATCAATAATAGTAAATGTCACCGAAGGATCGATCTCAAGAAAGATTGATCCCTGCAATGGATCCATATTGATTATACAAAGGGTTGTAGGATTGGGAATTGACCGCAAGAACTCTTCATACGATAGTTGATCTACCGATGCAACATTCAGATTCACAAGACTGTTTACAGCCACAGAAAGGGAAGAACTTGTTAGCCGGGCAAATGATTCATGAATAAAAGATAAGGTTCTCATTTGTTCTTTTGAAAATTTATCCGGATGTTTAAAATCGTAGATTTTTATTTTTTTCTGATCAGATCGAATAGAGGACTCCTGAACAACTTCACCCGTCGTCATCGCGGTAAAAAGTTGATCAATTTCATTCTGTGATAACACTTCTGTCATTTTTTACTCCTTCGCTTAACTACTTGCCAGTAGTAAGTTTATTGGTTTAACCACTAAACCTTTGAATGAGAACCTGTATAACCTCTATTATAACTTACTATAAATAATTTCTATTTTCTATCACTATATTGTGATATTTAACACTATTTTGATGTTTTTTAAGAAACAGGCGTTTTGAAGGAATGCCGGATCTTGCCGAAAAAATAAGATTTTTTCGGTGTCATCTATTCAATGGTTATTCCCCTTCCGGGCTTACCATGCTCTGGTATTGCAACACCATATCCCTGGTTCCCCTCACCTCCGGCATCCCGGGAAAAAGCCAGTTTTTTTATTATTCGGCCGAAGACCGGATAAAGCAGGCCATCAGCAAAAGCTGTTTATAAGCCCGACATAATACCGGGCAACCAGCAGTGCATCTATGATATCGATGGTTTCGTCACAATTGGTGTCCGCGTTTCCCGGGATGAATCCCGCTGGATTA
>JAFGQK010000339.1 GCA_016935735.1 Spirochaetales bacterium
ACTAGCCAGGGGTGGATGGATCTGCCAGGCAGGGGGGAGCTACCAGCCAGGAGGGACGGAGCTACCAGCCAGGGGAGGACGGAGCTACCACCAAGGGGACGGAGCTACCAGTCCCAAGTACCAGTCACAAGTACAAGCCAGCGTTTTTATCGCCATCATTTTCACTTTCCTGCCATTGACCTGAAGGATAAATCCTTCTATTGTAAGCTATTATTTGAGTCTCTTGTAAAAATCCAATAGTATTTAAAGAATTTTTGCAAGAGACTTCGGAGTATTTTTATTTTATTATACTGAAAGGAAATAAAAATACTCCACTGTTGTTAAGGTTGGTTTTTGCAGTAAATATAGTATTTTTGCAAAAACCTCATTTATTAGCTATTATTAAGGCAGGAGTGTGATATGAAAAAAATAGTATTTCTTTCTTTTTGTTTTTTGCTTCTCTTTGCATCATGTTCATCCATGCAGCAGAAAAAAACAATATCCAGAAACGGCCGGTTGATTATTAATGGCCAGGAGATTTTTTTAAGCGGTATGAATCTCGCCTGGATACACTTTGGGAGGGATCTGACAGATTTCGATGAGGATATGTTTATCAAAGCCCTGGATGATCTTGCAAGGGTAGGGGGGAATTGTCTTCGCTGGTGGCTTCATGTGAATGGTGCTGCAAGCCCTCTTTATGATGATGCCGGTAAAATTCTTGTCCTGAATCCCCAGGCAACGGTGAATCTTAAACGTGCCCTGGACCTGGCATGGGATCGCGGTATATTGATTGTTATGTGCATCTGGTCATTTGATATGCTCCAGGAACAGACCGGTGTGGATTTAGTGGCAAATAAACGGATGATTGAAGATCCGGAACATACACAGGCGTATATTGATAAAGCCCTTACCCCGATGGTAAGTGCTTTAAAAGATCATCCTGCCATTGCCTGCTGGGAAATCATCAATGAACCGGAGGGAATGCTTTCAACAAGTGGATGGAGTTCTGCCAGAACCGAAATGCCTCATATCCTCCGTTTTTTGAATCTTATTGCCGGCGGCATCCACAGGGTAGATCCTGATGCTCTTGTCACCGTTGGTTCGGGATTACAGATGCAGACTACTGCCTCGGGGATGGTGAATTATTATTCAGATGAAAGTTTAATCGCCGCAGGTGGTGACAAACTTGGAACACTTGATTTCTACCAGGTCCATTTTTATCCCGAATATGCAGATGAGATGACCTCTCCTTTTCATCATCCTGCATCTTACTGGGAATTTGATAAACCGGTTTTAATCGGTGAATTCCCGGCAAAAGGAATCAGGGAAATCGGGAAGGGCTTTATGCCGCAGACATCCCTTACCAGCAAGGAATCTTACCTTTATGCATTTGAAAACGGTTATGCTGGCGCCCTGGGCTGGACATGGACCGCTCACGATGGATTCGGCGGTGTCATCGATGCTGCACCGGGAATGGAGGCATTATTTGAAAAGTTCAAGGAATATGTTGCTGTTGATATTGGTGTAAACCGCCCTCCATTGAGTCTTAAAAATGTGGAAAACCTGATTGTCGATATTGGCACAGAGACCTATGATAATTATGTGAATGTCTATGGACTTTTCCGTGATTTTGAAGATGGACAGGATCTTAACTATTCTATCGGAGAAATCACCAATCCCGATCTTCTTTCTGCCGAAATTGACGCAGAAGGGAATGTGGATTTTACCTTTTTCCCGGATAAATATGGTATGACGTATGTGAAAATTCATGCAAAAGATTCTGCCGGTGATATCGGGACAGCCCGGTTCATCGTCATGGTCTATGATCCATTACGGGGAAACCTTGCCCTTTTTAAACCGGCAACAGCATCCACAATAGAAATGGAGTCTGTAAAAACTCCATTTATAAACGATGGATTAACTGAGACAAGATGGTCCAGTATTTATAAAGATGATGAGTGGGTGTATATTGACCTTGGACAGGTATTTACCGTTGGCAGATTTTCCCTGAACTGGGAAGTCGCTTATGGTCTGGAATACGAGATACAGGTTTCTTTTGACAAAGAGAATTGGACAACAGTATATCATGAAAAAAAAGGTGATGGAAAAATCGATGAAATTACCATCAATCCGGTGGAAGCCCGTTATGTAAGGATGTATGGAATTAAGCGGGGAACCCAATGGGGTTTTTCACTCTGGGAATTCGAAATTTATTCCGCAGAGGAATAAATTTTTTCTAGCGATAAAAAGGTTTATGTTTTAGAAAAAAATTTTACCAGGGACACAATATGTCATATCTCTTATGATAGAATCAGGGTATACTATTTTCTGAATAAGGAGGAACCTATGATAAAAATACTTATTATTATCGGGATTGCTGTGGTTGTTATTGTTGCAGCAGGAATTTTTGTATTTGCTTTTTTTATGAAAGGCCCGGATCTATCGAAGTTCGAATTTTTAAAAGTGCCCAGAATCACCACTATCGGCAACAGGCAGATACTGGAAGTTGAAATAAGCGGGACACCGGAAGAGATACTGCCAAAGGCATTTTCTCTTCTTTATTCTGTTTATTTTAAAATAAAAGATGTACCAAAGGGAGCGAATCAATATGCCCCCCTTCTCCGCTGTAATGTACCTGTTGATAAACCTGTCGGGGAATATAGCGGACAGAGCTATGTCCTCGATCAGACATGGAAAATCGGGCTCCCGGTACCGGAGGGGGCTCAATTACCGGAAGTCACCCCCAAAGAGGATATGAAAATCAGGATAACGACATGGGAATATGGTGAAACAGCAGAAATCCTCCATGTAGGTCCTTATGATCAGGAGATGCCCACCATCCGGAAACTGGAAGCTTTTGTTAAAGAAAAGGGATACAGGTTCAGGGGTATTCACGAAGAAGAATACTTAAAAGGGCCGGGCATGCCTTTCTCTAACCCAAAGGACTATTATACGATTATCCGCTATACTGTCGTTCCTGATTAAACAGCGTTGGCTACGCCCACAACCCAAATCAAGAGAAGCAGGAAATACTTTATGCCTTTAATTACATCATATCCGGGAAGGTACCAGCCAACGCCAGGTACTACCAGGTCGAAAATCCTGGAATAATACCTGAGATTTTCGCCTGGAAGTAGTATAGAGGGGCTTTATTGTTTTCAATTTTGCATTATTTTTAAGCCCTGGAATATCGATAAATAAAAGAGGATGCAGCAGTCGAAACGGACGATTTTTAAAAACATTAGCCAGATTTCTCAAAAAGAAATCAAAACGGTAAAAGAAATCGAAGCGGTATTATCTCTGGATGAGGCCCTGTGGTCCGCTACAGGTGCCTCATTAAATGCAATTAATTGCGATCCGTTTTTTGTCCGGTATATGGATATGGATAATAATGCAAGAATAATGTGTTTTGAGGTAAAAGAGGCTATCTGCTGGACATTAAAGAATCTCCGTAATACGGAAGGTCTCTTGAAATCGAGTGAAGTTCTTGCTCTTGATGCAATTAATACAAACCATAAAGAAGGCAGGGATATAAAAATCTCTGCTTCCCAGGTGCTTCAGCGGCTTGGGGAAACCGGTGAAAAGAAAATTTCCCTTGAACAGATTCGGATAATAAAAGAAAAAATTCTGAATACCCCTTTAAGCGAAGCCGGTGTTATACTCCCGGAAGCAGCATCGGATGAAACGATACGTTGTTATCTTTCGGACATTATTGCAACTGTTGGCGGTGTTCTGCACCCCTGCGGAACACCTGGTGTAAACAGAGGGAAACTCGATGAGTTTGTCAAAAATAGCAGACAATATCTTCAGTGGTTTCGCAGGGGGGTGATCCCTGAACATGAAAATACTTCTAAGGTCATGCCTCTTGGAAAGGAAACACATTCTGCATTTTCAGCATTTTCCGCTATAAAGGATAAGATCGATCAATATTTTCGCCTATGTAAACTCCTTGCTTTTTCCAGGCAAATGGGAATTATTGACCAATCCCTGGCAGGTGAAGCAGATGAGAAACTGAAAAAACTAAGACTCCCGGATTTCCTGGATCCGGTGAAAGTTGAAGAATTTTTAAGCAAAGCACCCATTGCTGTTCCTGTCGCAGAATGCCAGCTTTCTTTTGATTCCTGCATTAATGGTGTTTTTAAAAGGGCTGTACGGAATTTTAAGGAAAAGGTTATCTTTCCTTTAATTAATAAAGCTGCCGGGAAACTTACAGAAGATGAATGGGATACAATTAAACAGACGTTTGCTGAATATGAAAAATGGCAGAATGAAAAAAAAGGGAATATTGTCGAATCACTGGATGCCAATATCCTGGAAAAATATCTTGATGATAATCTTATTACTACTGTACAGAACCTTATTGCAGAAAGCAATGAAACCGCCCTGGTTCTTGAGGAAATTCGTATTATCGAAAAAATCATCCTCTACCAGATGTGGCTGCTTAAATTTCTGAACAATTTTGTATATTTTCCTTATTTGTATGATCCCGAAAGACGTGCTATGTTTGAAATGGGTACACTTATTATGGATGGCCGGCAGTTTCATCTAAGCGTCCGGGTGGATAATCATGAAAAGCACAGGGAAATTTCCCGGCACAGTAATATGTTTGTTTTATATGTTCATGTTCTTTCGATAAAGGAAAAAAAATATGAGGTTGCCATCCCTGTAACATCCGGCGGGAAGGGGAACCTGTACATTGGGAAAAGGGGCATTTTCCATGATGTACAGGGCAAAGACTGGGATGCAGAAATTATCGACATTGTGGAAAACCCTATAAGTCTTTATGAAGCCCTGGTTCGTCCTTTTAAGAATTTTACCAGGCTCATTAATTCAAAGATAGAAGAGATCAAAGCTATGGCAGAATCAAAACTCGGGACCGTTGTCTCGGAGAGTAAAGTGGAATCCGGGACACCGGAACAAGGAAAAAATCCAGTAAATCAATCCCCGGGACTTGGGAACCTCTTTATGGGTGGAAGTATTGCAATTGCCGCACTCGGATCGGGATTTGCCTTTATCACCAGAACGTTGTCGGAAGTCCAATGGTATACTATTCTCTTTACCATTGCCGGTGCATTCCTTGCCGTGCTTATCCCGACTTTTATTTCCGCTTTTATAAAACTGAAAAACAGGGATATGACGACAATTCTCGAAGCTTCCGGATGGGCGAATAATGTTAGAATGAACCTGACATTTAAGCTTGGAAAATTCTTTACAAGAAAACCGTCTCCCCCTTTAAAAGTAAGGCGATACAAACTCTTTCTCTTTATTATCATCCTGCTTATCATTGCCGGATGTATTACCGGCCTGGTTTTTTTAGCCCCTTATTTACAGAAATTTATAGCTTCGTTATGTACCCCGTAATTTTGACGGATACGGTAAGGAGCCATATAAGTCTTTTTTATGCCTGAATGCAGGGCGCAGAACAGGGCGGAACCGGTGAATATGTTAAGGGGAGCAGGGAGTGTGAAGTGGGAGTTTTTTTATAAGAATGTGTTAAATAAAAAGTATTGTAATTTTCAGAAAAATGTATATAGTCTATTGGTGTACTGGGTATTTCCGGTTTCTCTTGTTTTGGGTTGTGAGTGTAGTCAACGCTGTTCTTGTCTTGGCTTTACAGAGAAAGAATATTTAATGAGTTCGGATACTGCAGGTATTACTGAATGGGTAATTGATTTTACTTATACGGAAGGTATAGTTGAATAGACAACAGAGAGTAGTGGTGAAACATTTGAGACAGTAAAAAAAGGTTATTCAGCTGCAAGTCTTCAATTACTCGATGATATTTATTATTCATTAAAGGCAAATGGTATAAATATTTTTAAAAATGAAGAGAAAACTGGTGCCGGTATAATAAAAATACATCAAGTATATAGTTTTAAATACAGCTCTTTTGAATCAGTTGATGTTACCGTTTATAACAATAAAAGTGATTTATTATATCGATTGAAAATATCCACTAAAACTGGTATGGATGGATACTATAAAATTGCTGATGCTGATGAATATGCAACATTTATAACTGAAAAAATAATTACATTTTTAAAGAAGTAGCGTTTTGGCCAGGATGGGTAGCAAATGTTTTGGGTGCAAACGATGTGTGGATGGGTGTTTTATATACAGAAATCCCTGTATGGAGAAAAATGCAGGCAATATATGGCATATTTTTGGATTATCCATTCCAATTCAAAAGTACATTCAAACAATTGATGAATGTATGTTAACAGAAAGCGGCTATTCCGGGTATCTTTTTGCCATCTTCGTATTATTGTTACGAGTTTCCTGACCCACTTACTGCCATACCTCTTTACAAAATCCACATACCCGGCAATCACCCACCTGAACAACTGTGCAATACTGAAAAAGTTCAAGTCGTCATGGAGCATTTTCAACCTTCTGTATATATAATCAGGAATATTAACCGTGACATGCTTTCGTTTTACCTTTATATCTTCATTAATTAATTCATATTTACTGTCCCTTTGTACGCCAAACATATGTTCCTTTTCAATAACAGAAAAGAACTGTAATAAAATGTGGTTTATTGTTACTCCCATATTCCTGGTTTTCTTAAATAGATCGAGTTCTTTTAGTTCATCAATCATTTTTATATCCATTTTAAAGTGAAAAATAGTTATCTTGACTTCATCTTCATTCATATATAAGTACTCCCTTCTGGACATAGATGTTGTTATATATATTAAAGAGGCAATGTTACTTCCTGCATTGCTTTTTCATAAAAAAAATATTTTTTTTGTTTCAAATGCCTGTTTATGGGGAATTTTTCTCAGGCGGTAATACACCAATCATTATTATTGTTGTTGTTGAGCTTTTAGCGCTGTTTATAATTCTAATAGGGGCAATGATTTAGAAACACCCTTCAAATATATTTACCCCGGAA
>JAFGQK010000043.1 GCA_016935735.1 Spirochaetales bacterium
ACTGGTCTCATTAACCTGGCGGCCAACGTTTATCTATTTTGCTTAAAATCTTGTTAAAATAACAAGATTTTAAGTCAAAATAGCATAGTGGTGTAAAGCCTTATGTATATCACTATTTTCTATATCCATATCAACCAGGGGTTCTCTGTTATTCAAACCGCTTTTATCCTCATAGGTTGCTTTTTCTTCCCGGTAAATGATTCCAATGGGAATTCTTTTTCCCCATTCCCCCGATTTCCTGAATGCCTGTTCCTTATCCGAACTATCGTATGCAACATCTTCATTCACTTTATATACTCTCTCTGAATACCATTGAAAGGTATTTTTCTTGTTAAAAGAAACACAGGGCTGGAGTACATCAATAAGGGCAAACCCCCTGTAATTAATTGCTTCGAGGAGTAACTCTGAAAGATGATTCTTTTCCCCGGAAAAACCCCGTGCAATGAAACCGGCACCTGCTGCAAGGGCTGTTTGAAGGGGATGAAAGGGCTGCAGGAGAGATCCATCTGTCTGCACTTTTGTCACAAATCCCGGGTCTGTTGTCGGTGATGCCTGTCCTTTGGTAAGCCCGTAAATCTGGTTGTCATGTACAATCACCGTTATATCCACATTACGGCGTATATTGTGCAGAAAATGGTTTCCGCCTTCACCATAGCAGTCCCCGTCCCCTGTTGTTACAATCACGGTAAGGTTCCTGTTCGCCATTTTTGCTGCAACAGCAACAGGTAATGCCCTGCCATGCAGGCCATTAAAGCAGTTGGCTTTTATATAATGAGGAGTCTTGGCTGCCTGCCCGATACCGGATACAAGGAGAACCTGGTTGCCGGATAACCCGGATTTTTTTAACGCGAGCTCAAGGGCGCCCAGTATTCCGAAATTGCCGCAGCCCGGACACCATGCTATTTCATCGGTGCTTTTAAAGTCATGTATGTTCATTATTTTATCCTCCTCATTATTTCCCTTTTTAACAGATCAACACTGAACGGCCTGCCATCGTATTTAAGAATGGAGCCTTCAGGTTTTATCCCGGTTTCTCTTGATATAAGACCTGCAAGCTGGGCCCCGGCATTGTTTTCCACAGTATATATTCTTTTGTCTTTGATTAATGGAATAAGCTGGTCTTTGGGAAAAGGCCATACCTGCGATAAATGGATATAACCGGTGTTCTCTTCTTTAAGTGATTCACACACTTCCTTTAAAACATTATGTGTGGAACCGAATCCCAGGAAAAGGATATCCGCATTCTCCGTATTAAAATAAGATGGCGGAATAATTTCCTTTTCAAGTTCCTTATATCGTTTGAAAAAACGCTTTTCCACCATCACGTTCCTTGTTTCCTCACTCTCTGTTATATGGCCTTCCTCCGTGTGTTCATCACTGTCCGTATATATCACATCGTCTATCCAGGAGAAAACCGCCCTCGGGGAAATCCCGTTATCCGTAAGCCGGTAGCGTTTGTAATCTTTTATGGACAGGGATTCGTTTTTAGGGATACGATATGACTGTATGCTGATTTTTTCATGATCGAAAACCGGTGTGTTTCTTATGGAATCGGCCAGGTGCTGGTCTGTCATGATAATGACCGGTATCTGATACTTATCTGCAATATGGAACGCCTTTATTGTCAGGGAAAAACACTCCTCTATTGTGCCGGGACAGAAAACCGCTTTGGCAAAATCGCCATGACCTGCATGAATAACGAAATTCAAATCCCCCTGTTCTGTCCTTGTCGGAAATCCTGTTGCAGGTCCCGGTCTCTGCGAATCGACGATGACAACCGGGGTTTCCGTCATCCCGGCAAGGCTTATTCCTTCCTGCATTAAAGCGAATCCTCCCCCGGAGGTTCCGGTCATCGAACGGACACCGGCGGCAGAAGCACCTATCGCCATATTGACGGCTGCAATTTCATCCTCGGCCTGTTCGACCAGTATCCCGTAATCATGGGCAAAGTGGGCTATGGTATTCATGATGCTTGTGGAAGGGGTCATCGGATAGGCACAATAAAACTTCATCCCCGCTTTCATCGCTCCAAGGGCAATCGCTTCATTCCCGTTAAGTAACAGTTCTTCCTTCGCGGTTGACGGTTTTATCCGGATATCCCCCGCTTTTTGCAGCTTTTTCCCGTATTCATACCCTGTTTTTGCAATATGTATGTTTTTTTGAACAATCGTTTCTCCCTTTTTTTCAAAAGCAGTTTTAAGGACATTTTCTATAAGAACAAAATCAATATCCATCATCCCGCCGAGACAGCCGATAGCTGCGGTATTGATGTATGTATTGTTCCCGGACGAGATTTCAAAAAAAGGAATATCGATGATGGAATCATCCGGTTTCTCGATTCCATAGTGTTTTACATCGGCAAGGATAAGCGAATCATCCGAACAGTCCTTCTTGTGCAGACCGATGCTTTCTTTATCCAGGGGAATCAAAATATCGATCTTTTCTTTTATTGCAGAAACAGGTTTTGCAGAAATCCGTATCTGGAAAAAATTATTTCCGCCCCGTATCCTGGACATATAATCCTGGTTGGCAAACAGATTGAATCCTGCCTTTTTAACTATAATACAGAGGGAGGAACCGATTGTTGCAAGACCCTGTCCTGCTTCTCCGGCTATTCTTATGGTAAGTTCTTCTTTCATATGCTGTTCCTTCCCGTGTATATACTACCTGCATAAAAGCCGTTATTTGCCATGAGTTTCATTGGACACCTCCGGAATGTTATAATATATTGAGTTGTTTATGCCTGGTCTCTATGGAACGTGCAAGATTTTCCAGTTTGTCAAAATCCTGTTCCCGCGGATATCCCCGGCACAGAACCGGTTCAAGAATTTCCACTTTCAGGTTTGGAATCATATCCGATATTTTTTCTACCATTTTACTGTTCCAGCCATATGAACCGATGATGGAGGCGAATTGCAATTTCGGACGCAGGGCATTTGTCAGATTCGCTGCATTCAACGCAACAGGGTGGGGACCCACATGGACCGTGGGTGTGCCTATAATTATTGTAGCGGCATCGACAAGTGAAATAGCGAGTTTTCCCAGATCGGTAACAGGCAAATTGAACTGGCGGACTTCGATATTCTTTTCTGCAAGCGAATGGTTTATATATTCGACCATTCTCTGTGTACTCCCATGCATGGAGACATACGGGATGACGACAAGATTTTTTACCTTATCTGAAATCCAGTCTTTATATGCATCGATAATGAAATCAGGTTCATTATAGACCGGTCCATGACTGGGCGCTATCATTTTTATGGAATAACCGGACAGCTTTTCCAGATTTTTCTTAATAATAGTTCTGAATGGCATCATAATCTCTGCATAATACCGCTTGGCAGCTTCATAAACCTGGGATGTATCATCTACATAGAGTTCCGAGGTGGCGAGGTGAGAACCGAAGAAATCGCAAGAAAAGAGAATCTCGTCTTCGGGGATATAGGTGGAAATGGTTTCCGGCCAGTGTACCCAGGGTGTTGAGATGACTTTTATTGTCCTGTCTCCCAGGGATAATGTTTCGCCGTCTTTAAAGGCAATGATTTTATCTTCCGGAATACATAAATGATCGACAAGCATCCCTTTCCCTTTTTCGCTGGCAATCACTTTTGCCCCCGGGTATTTTTCAATCAGCACAGGAATACTCCCCGAATGATCCTGTTCTGCATGGTGGGAAATAATATAATCCAGGTGACTTACTGTTTTGAGTTGTTCAAGCAGGATATGTGTCATGGCAGGGTCTACGCTATCGAGCAGCACGGTTTTTTCCGAGCCTTTAATAAGATAGGCATTATAACTTGTCCCGTCAGGTAAAGGTATCAGTGAATCAAAAAGTCTCCGGTCCCAATCGATTGCCCCTCCTTTGAAGATATTCTTTTTTATTTCTCTCATTTTCATTGCTGTACTCCTTTCTTGATTACTCTTCAACATTCGTTGAAGTACAATCATAATATATAAGGTATTCTTCAACATTCGTTGAAGTACAATCATAATATATAAGGTATTCT
>JAFGQK010000340.1 GCA_016935735.1 Spirochaetales bacterium
ACAAAGCGGAAGCCACCTTTTCCACCACAGCCCCGGCCGGATGGCTGCCGAATTCTTTTATAAGCTGGTCTATGACCTCCTGCTGAATCGCATACTCCTTAAAATGTCCGCATAATTCGGCATTCGCACTTTTTGCAAATGCAACAGCCCTGGCAGCATCGGGATCTTTTTTTACAAGGTTTAAGTAATCGTCCTCAAGTGCTTTGCAGGCAGCGATAGCCATAAAAACATCTGTTTTCGCGGTCTCCTCAAAATATGTTATCCTGCTTTCAACAATCTCTTTGTATGAAATATTATTTTCTTTACAATAGATATTGAGGAGTTGATTAATATACTCCAGCCGTTCATCGGCATCCTGGAAGGTATGAATAATTGATAGAAGATGCCTTTTTTGGGGAGAAATTGAATAGACTTTGTCCTTTACCTGTAAAAATCCCTTTATTTCCGCAAGTGCCAGGGCGTCCTCCACTGATTCACCTGCAGATAATGTATTCTTTTCATCTCGAACAAAATCACCGAATATGGTTTTGTATTGTTCTTTCTGAAAACTGCCGATCTGTGCTACTCAAGGTTAAAATCTTGCTTTTTGGGCAAGATTTTAATCTTGAGTAGCTTGAGTGTTGGCCGGAACCTGGTTAGCTATAATCAAGTAGCAGGTCAAAATATATTTCCAGCTTTTCCTGAATTGGGTTGTGGGCGTAGCCAACGCTGAATGCTCAAGGGGTACAGGGTAAGTAAAAAGCCAGGCCAGTTGATATGTTTTTTCTTACCCAGCTTTGGGGCATATTCCCATTCCTGCTGTACCAGTTCACGGTCTATCTGTTCAAGCTCCAAACGTATGTTCTTGTATCCCCGGAGGATATCTTTGATAATATCATCAACACATTGCGCCTCCCTTCTTTGAATAAGGGCAAAAAACCGGAATGTATTAAACTGTACCTGGGCAAACAGCGCCGCGATTTTTACCGGGCTGCCGATTCCCCGGGGAAATTTTTCCTGTAAAATTGCAGCCACATCTTCCATAT
Organism: Spirochaetales bacterium; assembly: GCA_016935735.1. Lineage (GTDB taxonomy): Bacteria > Spirochaetota > Spirochaetia > SZUA-6 > JAFGRV01 > JAFGRV01. The sequence continues at coordinate 1,026 of JAFGQK010000340.1, forward strand.
CAAGCGGTTCAAGATGAAGGAAAAAAAAATGTGCATTGTGCGAAACTGGTTTATTCCTGCATGTCACAATAAGATGAAAGATAAGGTTATTGTCTTTTGCACAATCGAGTATGATCTGGACAAGCTGCGCCGCGTTTTCCGGTTTTTCCGTCATATCGATATAGGTAAGGTCATCGAGGATAAGGGTCACCGGGCCTGTGGTTTTTGAGAGATTGGAAAAACAGTTATTTAAATCACACCTGTCTTTCACTTCCCGGTCCGGGCAATCAATAAGAATTTTTCTGCAGATAAAGTCTGTAATCTCTTTCTCTGCCTCTGCAATGCTTGTTGCCTTCCGCATATTCACACAGAGAACCGCGGGCGGTTTATGCGCAAAAGCATACCAGTGGTGGGACAGGTATTCATATGTCTTTTTTACCAGTGCCGATTTTCCCATTCCCGCTTCCCCGTATATCCAGGTGACACGCTGCAGAGGCAGCCGCGACTTCCCGGACGGGGGATTGGTACAGATGACAAGTTCCTTTTTCCTGCCATGAAAGTTATTTGTCGTGGATTGAATTTCAAGCGAATCAAGAAAAGCTTTACCGGCAATAGAGGGGGATACGGTCGTAAAAGACAGGCCTTTACCCTTTTTAAAACAGGGGTAATGCCCGGGATCATGTTTTGAACAGGTAACCGCATCATCATCAATATAATCCATAAGCCTGTTCGCATTTTGTACAGCGGTAAAAATACTTTTAGCGTTGTAATTCAGAATCTGCTGTACAAACACGGTCGTGGCGCGCTGTAAAATGCTTTTTTCAAACGAAATCCAAGAAACATGTTCCGGTATGCCCTTGCACCACACTGCCCCGTAACAGGCAAAGACCAGCACAGCCTGTGCATGTAAAAACACGCTTTGAGCAGTCTGGTCAAGGTCGGAAAAAGAAAGAAACTCGGGAAAAATTCTATACAGGGTTTCTTTTTCAAACACAAGTTTCCCGCTTTCAAGGCCGTGCCCGATCGTAATAACAAGGTCCGGTTCCCATGCGGCTGTATCATGAAGTGACGGTACAGAAAGGCTTTTCAGGGTAATTTCTGCCTCTATTTGCGCCTGCTTAAGCGCTTCGGCAAAAAGAGTGGTAAAAGAATATACCTCGGGTGTATCGACCTGAACAGGATTTGAAATAAAAAGTGAAATTGTTTCAATTGTTTTCATCTGCATCCCCCATTCTTCAGGCTGATAGTATACCCTGGATTAATTTTATAACGCGAATGCAAAAAAGTCTATATAAAATCCGCCCAACCAGCGATTCTAAATTTAAGAAAAAAAAAGCCAAAAATAAGAACATAGCTCCGCAAATTATTTAATGGAAGAAAAGGGAAACCACCGATTACACAGAAATAGATAGAAAAATCTGTGAAATCGGTGGTTTCATCTCTTTATTGTGGAAAATCGAAATTCCTGGACAATAAATTAAATAAACGAGAAATCGGTTCTCCCGATATGAATGATATCACCTGGTTTGAGTTGTACATGCTTGTCCTTTGGAACAAGTATTCCATTCACCCTCGTTCCATTGGTGCTTTCCAGGTCTTTGATAAAATAAAAATCCTTTATTTTGTGGATTACTGCATGGTACCGGGAAACCATTGTATCATCAATAACAATACTATTCCCCTTATCCCGCCCAATGGTGATTTCGGCAATAACAGGAATTGTGTTTCCCTTAAACCGGAGATAGCGTTTTTCTGTTTTTCTTATATGTTTAAGACGCTTTCCGAGGTTACTTTCAGCATCCAGTGTGTCTTCTTCCATATATAAACTCCAATAAGTTCCTTTATAGTTTATGGAAAATTTTAAAATATGTCAATGGTGTATTGCCAGGGGAGTGGAAGTTTGAAATCGGGTTTTTGGAACCACAGATGACACCGATGACACCGATTGATTTAATCTGAGAAATTTGTGTAATCTGTGGTTACTTATTTTTCTTTGTCAATAGGTCTTGCCCGATATCGAATTCCCACCCTTGAAGAAACCAATTTTCTTAACTAAAAATACCTGCGATTATATTCTCAAATTCCCGCTTCCGTGCTATACTTCCCGTATGAACATTCTCTTACCAATTTTTATCGGGACAAGTATTTTTGGTGTGGGTGTTACCCTTATCGATATGCTGGGGCTTTTGGGCAGCCAGTTCGGGGAATCCCATGGTGATACGGACAGTGGTAATGACGGCGGGGATACTGCTGTTGAAACAGATGTAAATACAGATGGTGATGGAGATGTTGATACTGATATGGACGGTGATGGAGACGCTGATACTGATACGGATAGTGATGGTACAGACATAGATGCAGAAACTGACAGTGATGCAGATGTCGGTACGGATGGTGCCATACATTCGGAAGATACTGATACGGAATCAGATGCGGATGATGCGGACGAAGATACCGATTCCGAAGGTAAAGAAGGGGGAGCGAATCAATCGATTGTCGCCCATGATTATTCACCGAAAAAAAATGTACTCTTGAAGGTACTCACTGTTATGCGGAACCTCGTCTACTTCTGTTTCGGATTCGGTCCCGTGGGCTGGTTTACCCTCGGTACCGGGAGCAGCGGGATTGTAAGCCTGGCCTGGGCTGTCCCTGTCGGAATTCTCACCCTTGCAGGCGCACGCCTGTTAAAACGGATACAGCGGAAAAAACTCGATTCACAGGTACAGGAATCCGAGCTCCTTATGGAAATGGCAGAGGTGCTGGTGACTATCGAGAAAGGTCAGCTCGGGAAAGTACGGATATTGTATAGCGATACATTCGTGGACAGATATGCAAAAGCACAGGATCCCGGGCAACGGTATGCTGCCGGTACAAAGGTGAGAGTAGTAAATATCACTGATGAATATGTTTTTGTTTCGGCAGATGAATAGAAGAGAAGAAGCGGTATTTACGAAAATAAAAGTATTTACTGCAATAAAGGTTTTACTATATTAACCTGTGAAAGGAGGAAGGATAGATGTTTGACTGGCAGGTTCTATTTGCAGACAGCAATGCCTTTGCCTGGGGTATCGCTGCGGTTTTTATTTTTTTCTTTTTTATCATTATCCTGAAAGCTATTATACGCGTGACAACACCGGATAAACTGCTTGTTGTCACCGGGAGAAAAACAAAAAAGCAGGGCAGAAAGTTCGGATTCAGTGTGGAAAAGGGGAGTACCACCGTCTTGCCCTTTTTTCAGCAGGTGGGATACCTTGACCTGGGTGTTCTCCCCATCAATGTACGGGTGGAAAATGTCAATTCCGCCAATGGTATTACCGTCGGTGCTGATGCTACTGCCTGTGTCTGTATTGATGATGATTCGGAAGCAATGCTCTACACTTCGGTCGAGCGGCTCATGGGGAAATCCAGGAAGGAAATTCATGAACAGATAAAGCAGACACTTGTCGGCAATTTCCGGGGGGCTTTGAATAAGAATACACCCCTCCAGGCAATCGGTATGGATGAAATCCCGGCTAATGTAACACCGGAGCCGGGAAAGGAGCGGGAAGGGGACCGGGCAAAGTTCCGGCATGATCTTTTAAAGGATATTAACAGTGATCTGTCCAATTTCGGGATGAAGGTAGTGTCTGTTTCATTGCAGAAGATATGGGATACCTCAAACTATATCGGGAACCTTGCTCAAAAAACCCTTGCAAGGAAACGGCAGGAGGTGGAGATCGAGGAAGCAAGACTCGGAGCAAAAGCGGAACAGTCGGAATCCGATTCAAAGAGACGGATCGAGGTGGCAAAGGCCAGGGCGGAAGAGAGGATAATCAAGGCAAGGGAAAAGCTGGAAGTATACCGCCAGGAAAGCGAAGGAATGATACGAAAGGCTAAACTGGAAGCGGATAATATGGTGATGGGGGCAATAAACAAAAACCAGCAGAAAGTCCAGGAAATGACAGTGGAATTGAACAAACTGAAAAACCTTTCGGATGTGGTGCTTATGGCAGATGCGGAGGAGAAAGCGGCCGAGATCATTGCCTCCGGGGAAAAGGAAGCGGTGAATGTCGTCGAACAGGCACGAAACGATATCCTGGAACAGAAAGTTTCTCTTATCACAAGGGCGGGAACCCTGGGGAAATCCATCCTTTTTATTCAGCAGCAGCTCCCCTTTCTTTTCAAGGCATACAAGGAACATGCAAAAACAATCGGTGTCGATACCCTTGTGGTAATGGATGAAAAAACGGGATTCAGTGGTGCGGTGAACAGGGGGCCTGCATCTTTTGTGGAATTTCTTAAGCATTTCGAGAGTGCACTTGGTGTAAGCGTCAGGGAAATCATCGGGCATGGGATGACAAAGGAGGAAAAGGAATGACATTGATAGTTTTTATATGCACCCTTTTAGGGTTATTGCTTTTTACCCTTATTCTTCAATTGATATCAAAAATGAAGATCGTCGGCGGGAACGAACTGGGGATTGTAGCCGGCAGATTCGGAAAACGCGGGTTTTCGACCATAAGCGGTGGCCGGGTTTTTGTTATCCCATTGCTTCACCGTTTTGCGAAGATAAGCCTTACCCCCCATACAATCGAAGTTATCGTGGATTCTGCCATTGCTGCCGATGTAATTCCACTGAATGTAAAGGCCACCGTAAGCTTTGCAATCGCCTCCAATGAAGCGGGCCGTGCAAGGGCGGTAACACGGATTCTGAATATGGCCGGTAATCCCGATATCCTCCGGGAAACGGCAAGTTCGATTATAGAGGGGCACCTGAGAGATTCCATCGCATCCATGACGCCGGAACAGGTCATGCAGGATAAAGACACCCTGGTGGCAAAGATGATTAATGTCTGCAAGAACGATCTTGAAAATATCGGTCTTGAGATTACCACCATGAATATTGCCGATGTGGATGACCAGAGACTCGAAGGGGTGGTGGAACCGGATCTGTACATTGCGCTTTTAAAGCGTATCCAGACAGCCAATGCCCAGGCCCAGGCAAGGCAGGCAAAAGCAGATGCAGATGCAGCAGCCAGGGAAGAGGAACAGGAACGGAGGGCGGATGTCACTGTCCGTGATCTGGAAAACCAGTATGAAAACCTGGTTGCAGAAACCAGGGTAAAAGTGGCCCGGGAAAACCAGAGAAAAGCGGTGGGCATAGAAAATGCAGAAAGAGATGCAGCAGCCCAGGTCGCAGGAATTACCTCTGCAATCGAAGCGGAGAAACAGAGAATTGAAATGCTCAAGAAAAAGTTTGAAGCAGAAATCATAACCCCTGCCCTGGCCCGGAGAGATAGGTCTGTGTTGAAAGCAAAAGCAGAAGCAGCGATGATGCTGGGCAAAGCCCAGGCAGAGATCGACCAGCTTGAATACACATTGAAAATTCTCGAACAAAAGGATGAAATGGGCAAGGAAGCATACATTATTGAAAACTTTGAACGGCTCATTGCACCCTTTGCAGAAACACTTTCCCTGTTTCCGGTAAAAAGGATTTCCGTGATAACAGGTGCAGAAGGGAAACATGAACCCATATCCGCCATACACCCCAATGCAATTGATGATGAGAAAAACAAACTTATCGCAGGCGCCATTTCATCTGCACTTGGTCTTTACAGCCAGCATGAAAAGAAAGAAAAGGAAACCCACCAGGTAAAACAGGTAAAAGAGGTGAAAAGGGTGATAAAGAGAGAGGAATTGGAAAAAAAGGCAGAGGATATAAAGAAAACAGGAAAGTGAATTTTTATTGACCAGCAATAGCATATACGGCTAAACTGGATGTATGGGAGTCTATTGCGGTCTTGATTTCGGGACAAGTAATACATCTGTCGCTCTATACCGGGAAGATGAGAAAGGTACTGTTTGTGAACATAAGGTGATTGCTAATGAACCTTCTGTTCTCTTTTTTCCTGCCACCGATATTTTCGATGACAGATTCTTTGTCGGCAGGGAAGCCATGGAACAATATTCAATGCATAATATGCAGGGACGGTTCATTAAATCCCTGAAATCCCTGCTGCCGTACAGTTCATATAATTATACATTAATCAATAAACGGCCATATCAGCCGGATGATCTTCTTATGTACATACTTAAACATTTTAAAAAGCAGGTAGACCGGTATTTAAAGGAGAATAATATCCACGAGGAAATAAAGGGAGTCTGTATCGGCAGGCCGGTATATTTTTCAAAAAAGGCAAAAGCAGACCAACTGGCACAGCAAAGACTGCTTAATGCAGCCCATATGGCCGGTTTCCCCTCCAGGACATTATTCCTCGAACCACTGGCAGCACTTTATGGTTATCACATCACGATAAAAAAAGAAGATATCGTACTCATTGCCGACCTGGGGGCAGGAACCTGTGATTTTACCGTGATAAACAACATGACCAGTGAGGATATTTTTCATGCAGTGAATAAAAAAGCTTTTTTTACAACAGAAGGGGTTCATATAGGGGGAGACGATTTTGATGCTGCCATTTTTGACCATAAGTTAACACGGTATTTCGGCAAGGGGAGCATGTATGAATCCTGGGGAAAATGGCTGGAAGTACCGGTTTATATTTACTTTATTATTACCCACTGGGAAAGGCTGAACCAGTTGAAAACCTCGAAATTTATCGAAGAATTAAAAGAAATTCGCGCAGGCGCAAAAATGAAGGAAGGAATTGACAATCTATTAACCCTTATTACCGAGAATCTAAGTTACAGTATTTTTCGTGTTGTGGAAGCAGCAAAAATATTGCTTTCGGAATGTGATGCCGCACCCCTTTTGTACAATAAATACAGGATCCGGTTTGAAGAATTAATAACAATCGATGAGTTTGATAAGATCATAAGCCAGTTTACGGACAGGATACGGCACGCATATATGCAAAATTTAAAAAGGCTTTCACTAAAACCCGGCCAGGTGACCACGGTGATTTTAACCGGGGGATCCTCCAGAGTAAGATGTATCCGCACAATGATTCAAACCTCGTTCCCGGGTGCAGATATTATTTTTGATGAAAACGCCTTTAACACCGTGGCCCTGGGTCTGGCCAGGATCGCTTCGCTCATAATCTCCTGAATAAATAATTGACAGAAACAAGGGAATATGTAATTGTCTCAATAAAAGACCATTATACTCCTTCCGGTAAATAAAGATTACAGAAGAGTGGTGAGTATAATATATATAGTAAGAAAGGATAGATTATGGAAGATATGAACAAACTCCTGCCCCACAGGGAACCGTTTTTATTTGTTGACAGAATCGAAAGTGCAACAGAAGAAAAAATCATTGGCTACAGGAAATTTACCGACAAAGACTTCTTTTTCAAAGGGCATTTCCCCGGGTATCCTGTGGTACCGGGTGTTATATTAGTCGAATCAATGGCACAATGTGGCGGTGCCGGTTTAAAAACCCTGAGAACTCTTGATAAAGATATTCTTTTTTTTCTGGCAACAGTGACAAAAGCCAGGTTCAAGCGCCCTGTAAGACCGGGGGATGAATTAAAAATGGAAATAACAAATTTAAGAGTTTCCAGCATTATGCTCAAGCAGTCAGGGAAAGCATTTGTGGGTGATGAACTTGCCTGTTCGGCCGAGTGGATGTGTATTTTAGGTTCAGCGGAATAAAACCGGATCTTTTATTCATGGAATTTCTCATTTTTGCCATAATTTTCTGTTGAAGTAATGAAAGGATACGTATACTATAGTTCAGTAATATGCGGACAACACAGGCAATTATCCACCTGGATAATCTCATCCACAATATAGAAATTGTTAAAAAACAAATACCCCCGGGAGTAAAAATATGCATGGCAGTAAAAGCAGATGCATATGGTCATGGGGCAATTAGCATCTCCAGGGCAGCAATCGATGCGGGCGTTCAATGTCTTGGTGTTGCAGCTGTGGAAGAGGCTGCGGAATTACGGGATGCAGGGATTGCCTGCCCGATTATTCTCTTCAGCCTGCCTCTTCCGGGGGAAATTCCTGCTCTTTTTTATTACCGGATTATTCCTGTTGTTGCATCAAAAGAATTTGTTCTGCTCTGCAATCAGGAGGGGAAACGGAATAACAGCATCCTGGATGTGCACCTTAAAATTGATACAGGCATGGGAAGAATCGGCTGTCACCCGGAAGATGCCGCGGCAATTGCACAAACAATAAAAGAGTGCCGTTATGTAAATATGGGGGGTATTTGCACACATTTCCCAGGTTCAGATCTGAAAGATAACAGCTTTGCTCACTCACAGGTACGGTTATTTGACAACATTATCCAGCAGATTAAAGAAAATGGAATCGATCCGGGTATTATCCATGCAGCAAACTCAAGAGCCATTATCAATATGCCGGAAGCCTGCTACGATATGGTAAGACCCGGTATCTTACTCTACGGGTATTATCCTTCAAAGGAACAAAAGCGTTCATTCAATGTAAAACCAGTCATGGAACTGAAAGCAAAGATATCTTTTATTAAAACAGTACCACCGGATACACCAATATCCTATGGCATGACGTACAGAACAAAAAGAATGACGAAAATAGCCACTATTTCTGTTGGTTATGGCGATGGATACAGCAGGCTCCTCTCAAACCGGGGAGAAATGCTTATTAAGGGGAAACGGTATCCCATTGCCGGCAGGGTATGTATGGATCAGTGTATGGTTGACATCGGATTAACATCTGATATTGCCCTTTATGATGATGTTACACTCTTTGGCCCGCCCCCCGCGCCAACTGCAGAGGAAATTGCAGATATAATGGAGACAATACCTTATGAAGTAACATGCCTTATTACAAAAAGGGTACCCAGGACATATGTTGCAGCATGAACTCAAGAACAGTACCTTATATAAGGTGGTATTACTTTTTCATCAGATCTCTTAAATTTTGTTTGTTTATAATAAGGTGATAATTTAAGCCAAGAAGTAACTCGTTAAATTCCTCCTGCTGGCTTTCGGGAATCTTATTCAGACGTTTGATATTATTCTTCCAGACAAGCCAGTCCCTTAAACCCAGACTTTGTGTATAAATGGTATTGAGGGATGAAATGCTCTTGTCAATCACATTTTCCATATCCCTGATAGATGCTGTATTTGTTGTTTTTGTATATGCATAAAAATCCACTGTCTCTTTTACCCTGGATAAAAAACTCTTAAGTGCAGTAATGTCTTTAATGAGAATTTGAATAGAGGTTCTCCGCTTTTCCAGGCGTCCGGTTCGTGAGGAATAATAAAAATGAAGATCTTTCTTTGGAAAGTTGATTCCTTTGCCGGTAATAATTCGCTTTAGAAAGTCCATGAACCTTTCCAAAAGCGTCCGGGGTTGATAGAGATTCTGGATTGTAGTAAAAAAGGAAATTAGTTTATCCAGGTTTCCCAGCTGGGCGATAGATCGGTTGGCGATTTCTCTTAATTTATATACTTTTCCTGTCTGCTGCTGCGCTTCTGTTGTCATAAATTTTGCTTTCATCTCTCTTACCAGCACTTCATCGGATTTAGCAAGATCTGCGATAGCACTTAAAATAATATCCTGGTGATAATGTATGGATAGTTCTGCACATTTTTCCTTTATCTGATGATCGAATTTAAAGGAATCCGGCGCATAATTGCTATGTTTCCCTATTATTCTTCTTATCAGGGGCATCATTCTCAATTTGTACTCGTCGATAAGAATGGATTCCACTTTATCGATATATGGTGTTATATTATTCTCAAATATCTTTACAATATTATTCTTTACAGTTCTGGCGATTTTAAGTCTTTGCTCTGCAATAAGGGCCATGTTCTCCCTGGAATATAGCCTCTGGATAAAATCGAGTGTATAAAGATTTGCTCTCCTGATCTGCTGAATATCCTGGATAGTAATATCCTGGAGGTTTTTAAGGTAAAGATTCTGGATTGCCTGGATGTTGGCAAGAATCGCGACAATTGTTTCCGAATTATTCTGCATCTCCCCTTCTATACTTTGAAGATGATATTCAGGAAAAGAAAGGGCTATGGGTTCGGTATTCAGCACCTCTTTCCATGCCTGATCCGAGGAGAACGCGCTTGTAAACAGGTTTTCTCTTATATTGAGAATTGAATTATATACCTGTGTATAAAAAGATATAATGTAATTCGTGGCTTTAAACAGATTCGCTTTCTCATTTTGAAGGATTTTTTTAATTTCTTCCATGCTTATAATCCCGGTAATATCATACAGGATGTTTCTCATCTCTGCAAGGGTGAAATATGATGAAAAGGATTCCCGGTGAATAAGATTTTCATGTTAAATTCCAGGATTCAGCAGCTTTATATTATTTATACACCGTTGCTAAATCAATAACCGATCCGTCTGTTTTCTTTACGATTAACTCACAATGATCATCAAATGCATTAATCAGGCAGTAGTGATGTTCCACCAGGCTGATATTTGTCCACCAATCTGATCCTGCAGCGTAAAGGGGTGCTCCGCCGCCCCCTGTTACAATATAAAAAGTCCCCGGTGTCCCGGCAGGTATTGTTGTTTTTGTAGAAACGATATTCCCATTATAAATATAATGAGTCCGTTCATAATGATGATCATGACCGGCAAAAACCCATGTCACCTTATAGGTATCGCAGAGAAGCCTGAAATTTGATACAGAACTCCCGGAAGAAACAAATCCGTCTGCACCATGGGATGAACCGGCACTGTAAATCGGTTTATGGCAAAAGATAATACGCCAGGCAGCATTCTGCGCTTCCCGGGATTGGAGTTGCTGTTCAAGCCAGGAGTTGTTTTCACCGGGATCCAGACCCATACATATAAAAAAGCAGTTATTCTGGACAAATGCGTATTCGATTTTATTATCTTTCACGATCGAAGGATAAGTGTAAAAAATTTCTACCTCTGTTTCATGATTACCCCGTGCAATACATACCTTATTATGTTCTAATAGAGCATCTGTTACAGGATTCTGGAGATAATGAGATAGCCATTCAAATGAAGTATACCCATCCCAGAGATCTCCTGAATTAAATACCAATTCAGGATTTTCCAGGGTAAACGCATTAACAATACGCTGGTGCTCTTCAGGATCGCTTCTCGAATCGCCGTAGGCAATAAATGAGAACCCATGATTATTACTTACCGATATATTCCGTACAGTGGTATAGATATTTCCATTATTTTCCGTTACCGTTAATGTGACTGAATAGATACCTTCCGAAGAATAGGCATGATAAACAACATATTCGGATGATGTATACGTATCCCCTAAATCCCACTCATACTGAAAAAACCCCAGCGGATCATCTATGCCTAAAGCATAAACCATAATAACCTGGCCCGGTTCCGGCGAAACCGGGGAATACCAGATTGAAATATTCCCCATATCATAATTTTTTTCTTCCTCATCCAGATTACCAGGTAATGTACAACCCGCAAGAATTACAATTATTACATTAATACAAAAAATCCTCCAATAATGCATACTATACTTCCTCCATGCGAAGAAGCATCTTTTTATATATGCATTTTAAAGATAAATCTATTGAAGTATTTTTATAATAAATGTATTAATAGATATGCTTCACATCTATGTTAAAATATAGAACAAAGAAATAGATAAATCAAGCCATTCCGGGTCTTATTTATAGTTAATTTAAGAGTATTTTAAAGTTGAGGTAAGATAGCAATGGATTATACAACTTTTTTATTCAATACAGTACCGGCAAGACCTGCGCACATAATCAGGTAACCGGGAATGAACATCCACCACCAGAAATCCCCGGGCATAAGAAAGGTGTACCCACGGATACCATGGTTTAAAATAACCTTTATCCCTGGCATGAGAAAAGTTGTTAATTCCAATACACACCCGGAAGTAAAAAGACTTAAATGAAGCACACCGAACCGGAAGTCTTTATCTGAAATAACAATCCATGCACCCCAGATGACAAATGCAAGGGCGATAAGTGCAGGATAGATCCATGGTCCTGTCCATACCCATGGGATAAGAAAAAGGATATCCCATTCCAGCCATGATACCGGCCAGTTAATAAAAGCTTTTAGCCAGATGTAGTAGAATATATCCCAGAGACCGAAAAGAAAAACAAAACAGGCAAATACTCGCATAACCTTTTTCTTTTCCGTAAGGATTGCTACGGCAAGGATCATAAAAACGGTTGCTGCTTCCCTGCCCAGTTCAATAAGGAAATCCCGGGCTAAGAACGGTTGTACCGGGAAGATACATAGAATATCTTCAGGATAGTATAGCTGCCGTAGATGAACAACAATCGCAGCTTCCAATACAGCCATGGAAATGGCGAAAATGCCGAGCCAGACAATTTTATGTTTCCAGGACCAGGCCGGCTGCATATGATCATTTCCTTTCTTTCAAAGTATCCGGATGAGTATTCTAAAAATCAATGAGCTCTATATCAAAAATCAAGAAAGCATTGGGAGGAATTAATGGAGAAAGCCCTGCTTCCCCGAATCCCATTTCCGGTGGAATAACAACAATACGTTGTTCTCCCTTCCTCATTGTGAGAAGAGCTTCTTTAAGGCCTTTTATTGCTTCCCCTGCAATCATCTTTTTTACTCCCCCTTCCTCACCCGCTGTGTCAATAAAAACAGTACCGTCCGGGAGGGTTCCTGTGTATTTCACCATTATTTTGGTGCCCATATCCGGGGGAAGGCCGGCTCCCTGTCTAAGAATTGTAAAATAAATACCCGACCGGGTCTGGACAAGATCCGGCCATCGTTTCTTAAGTTGTGATATAACCTCTTCATTCCTTGTTTTCGCTGTTTCCCAATTTTCTTTTTCCACACTGTTTTTAAGTTCATTAAAATACTCCGGGGTTACAATAAAATCAACAGCTTCTTCTCCAATTCTTACGATCGTTGCTTTTCTAAGTATGTCCCCTGCCCTGATAGTTTTCAGGTTCTCTATACCTGAAATAACATACCCGAATACGGGTTGATTATAATCAAGCCATGCCATTTTTTTTAATGTAATTGAAAACTGGCTGCCGTGTATACCGGATTCTGTCTTGAGCATGGAAATTGCCCCCTCACGGTCATGCAGTAAACCGGGGTTAAAATTTGTCGGTAAATAGTAGTGTGACTCGATTTTGCCCGTTCCCCAGGGCTTGCCCCCTTTTATAAGAGCATTATCTGTTACATCAAAAAAACGTGTGTTATCATAATACCCCGCATCTTTTTCAATGGCGGCAGTGAATATACCCTCTGCAAGGCCAATGAAATTCGCGACGAGCATCGGTACCTTTTTATATTCAAGCTCGATTATAAAGGTGCCTTTATCTGTATTCATCCGGGCGTATATACCGGGGGGCAGGTCTTTTTCATAGTTCTTTGTACATCCTGTAAAAAAAAGTAATATGATGAAAGAAATTAATAAATATTTTATATACCTCATTACCTGAACTCCTTTCTCCTTTTTTTTACAGTTCTACCAGCATTTTCCCATATAATCAATAGGAGAAAGGGAAAAGATTAAGTCCTCACTGTCTATCATCCGGACAACAGAGTACATTCTTTACTGCATCTGCCAGTTCATCAAGTTTATATGGTTTATCTATCACACCATCAAAACCATATTCTTTATAGCAGGCCACTGTCGGATTATCCGGATATCCGCTTGAAACAATCACCCTGGCCCCCGGGTCAATTTCACGTAATTTTTTTACTGTTTCTTTTCCGCCGGCACCCCCGTGTATTATGATATTCCATATCCCTGGATATCGTAATATCATTCATTCCTCCTGGTTTTTCATGTTTATCTTACTATTAATAATAGTAAGAATGGCTGTTAAGTACAATATTTTTCTGCCCCGATAAACCGGAATACCCTGATGAATTCTCTATCCGTCATACGTATTAAACCAGGCTCGCCGGGCAAATGGTTTTTTTTCCTTTTGTGTTCCCTGTTCGGGAGGAATACCGAGGGGGAGAAGAACCCTTACATATTTGGGCGCAGGCACTTTCAGAAGCGAGTTTAATTTTTCCGGCTTTCCTTCTACCAGTATATTCCCTTCTATCCATACTGCTGCATACCCCAGTGCAGTGATTGATAAAAGCATATTCTCGACAGCGGCAGAACAATCTTCAACTTCAAAAGATAAACCCCTGTAAACAGGACGTTGATTGACAATACATGCAATGATTGCCCCTGCAGTTTTTATAAATGGTCTCTCTGTAATGGCCGCTATTTCCCTGATAAGTGCAGGATCATCAACAATCACAAAATCCGTTGTCTGCTCATTACAGCCCGATGGAGCCTGTATCCCTGCCTGTACTATTTTTTTAAGCGTTTCCCTGGGTACAGGTTCGTCTTTAAATTCCCTTTTGTGACTGTATCTCTTGTTTATTGCTTCAAAAACATCCATTTCTTTATATACTCCTTTACACTATTTTATTACGGATAATAAGAATTATAAGTTGAGAAAGGGCGCCTGTCCAGTCGAAGATAATCAGGGGGATAATCGCCAAACAGGTTTTTATATAAAAATATCCCCTCATTAATAAAACAAAGTATTAGGAAGGGATGAAACTTATATTGATGGTAAAGAAAAGAATAAACATCAAAATAAGAAAACGAAAAGTACACAAGGCCGATCTACAAAAACCAAGTCAGCAGTAGTTGGAATTGTTGAAAGAAATGGAGAGGTAAAGTCATTTCATGTTAAAAACATAAATTCTACGATTGTAAAAACAATACTTGATGAGATAATAAAAGAAAAAAATTTTGCTACAGCAATGACAGCGTATATAATTAAGGAAGAAAACCTTCATGGTGTAAATGTAATATCTAAAGAACATTTTATAAATAATGAAGCTGTTAGAAAAGCCTTGATTTCTAGAGGGATATATCCCAACACCGGGAAAAGGTAAATTTAAAGGGTTACCCATCCCGAAAGATTTAGCAGATAAATTAGGGATCACTTTGGGTAATCCATATATTTGGTGATTGGGGATAGATTGTGTCCATTATAATTATTTATCATTGCATGAATCGAAACATCCGATTTATAATAAATAATATAATTCTGAATGAGTATACTCCGGAGAAACATATGGAATCAAGAATTGAAAAAAAATTACCAGGGAAAAAACCAAAAAGCCGATTTACGTTGATATATACGGCCTTTATCCTTCTGGCGCTTTTCGGCTGTGCGACAAAAAATCAGGACCTGATTGAATCCGGATTCAGCCTGCCATTGACTGAATCACGGATAATCGATTTGCCGGTTATAAGCGTATATATGGGAAGAGAAATGCCATGCAGGATTTATTTTCCGAAAGGTTACGGCGGCGGAAACGATTATCCGGTATGGTACGGCCTGCACAGCTATGGATCCATCGAAACCATGTGGATAAATGCCGGCATTACGGAATCGGCAGACAAATTGATCGAAAGTACTACAATTGATCCGATTATTATGGTATTTCCTTATACAAGATACGCGACGTCAAAGGAAATAAAACAGGATTTCGAAGACGACGGAAAATTCGATGAAAGGAATATGGACCGGTTTATCTGGAAGGAACTGGTGCCCTTCATCGATTCACGGTACGATACGGTAAGGTCGGCTTCCGGAAGATATATCGGCGGATTATCAATGGGAGGAGCAATTGCCCTCCGCGTAGCCTTTCATCACACCGATCTCTTCAGCAAGGTCGGAGGGTATACGCCGGCCATTACGTCCGGCGATTATTCCGACAGGCAGCTTGAAAAATGGCTTTACCCGAACGATGATGTTTCAAAAATCAATGATGTCGTCGAATTCGCCGGAAAGAAGGGACTTGATAAGCTGGCCGTATATCTTGATGCCGGCAATACCAACGATCCCTTTTTTCCCGGAGTAAAATCTCTCAACGAAGCCTTGCAGAAAAGAGGAATAAAATCCGGGTTTCATCCATATAACGGAGGTCATTCGCTGGAACACAATAACAGGGACTTCGAAAATTACCTCCGGTTCTATACGGGCAGGGAGTAATTATTCTTCAATCAATTCCATTAGTTTTATACTCAATTGGGGATATGTATTATCAATATAAGATGCTATATAACGTAAATTTGAACTAAGTGCATCCTCAAGGGATAGTGTTTCTTCATATAATATTTTATCTTCAATAGAAGTAATGTCGTTAAAGCTTTTAACGTTGTTGTTCAGAATCAAACATATTTCATCTTCTTTCTCTTTATAAATCTGAAACATGCTGTTGAATATTTCAATCCTGATATAGAGCGAAACCGGGTTTAAAATACATAAACTATTAACTATTATTTTCATCTAGAAAATGAACAAGGTAATCTTTCTTGTAATTCTCATCTGATATTTCCTGTGCAATATAAACTCTGTTATCGATCTTTCTCGTATCAACAACAAGACTATTGCATCGATCCGACCATCCGGATCAATTTTACAACACAAATGCAAAAAAGTCTATTAAACCCGCATAGTTCTTTTTTCGCGTAATTTCCGATTTTTCGCTTTAATGATGAAAACAATATCCGGGAACTGCCATATATATCCGATACCAATTCCTGCACCTGCACCAACAAGAGAACCTGAAAAGTATAACTTTTTTTTACTATCTTTTAAATGAATAACGGTATATAATAACCATAGACATAAATTATCATAGGCAGAGGAAAAATGAGGCGGAAAACCGATTTCTATAATGCCGGACGGCATTGAGTCCTATGAATGCTTTTTGCTTAATTAAAAGAAGATGGAGTAAAGCATTATGAAAAAAATGGTGTGTTTGGTTTTTTTGTTACTACTATTCTGCATAAGTCAATTGTCCGCAGCAACATGCGGGGATGTCAATTCAAGCGGGGATGTCGATATCGTGGACGCCCTTATCATTGCCCAGTATTATGTGAATTTGAATCCGGTGAATTTCGATTCCACGGTAGCAGATGTAGACGGGAACAGTACAATTGACATAGTGGACGCGCTTTTAGTAGCCCAGTACTATGTAGGACTTATCAATTCTCTTACAGGATGCTCTGCTGCAACACCTGTACCAGTCGAATCCGGGACTGTTTTTGCAGTCAATTGCGGCGGAAATGCTTATGCAGGTTCTGATGGTACAGAATATGCGGCAGATACGGGATATTCAGGAGGGTCTGCCTATGACAATGGTGCATCCGTTTCAGGCACCTCGGATCCAACCCTTTATCAGACTGAACGATATGGAAATTTCACTTATTCAGTTGCAGTTCCCAATGGTGTATTTCTGGTTACTCTGTATTTTGCAGAAAATTATCACACTTCCACAGGATCGAGAATCTTTTCCGTTTCTATCGAGGGGACTGAATATATCAGCAATCTTGATGTATATGCTGCTGCCGGAAGTAATACTGCATATGTCAGAGAAACCCGGGTTTCGGTAAGCGATGGTGAGATTAATATTGAATTTGTGACAGTGACCGAGAATGCAATGATTAATGCCATAAAGATCAGCACATCATCGAATAACGGCGAACCTGTTGCTGATTTTTCAATAAGTCCGGCATCTGCCGGACCGGGAGATACGGTAACGGTCGATGCTTCCGCTTCCTATGATTCTGATGGAACAATTACTCATTACCAGGTGAATTGGGGAGACGGGAGTACCACCAATGGTGCTGTCACATCCCACCACTACTCAAACGAAGGCAATTACACCATCACACTTACCGTTACAGACAATGAAGGCAAAACAGACGTCCGGACAAAAAGCATCTCAATCCGGAATGAGTCCTCCGATTGCACTGAAACCAGACCGGAAAATACACCGAGCGGATCCTTGACCCAGGTTAACAGATCACTCTGGGCAAGCGGCGTACCGGGTGAAGTGAACATGTACATCTATGTCCCGGGGGCACCGTCGTCCAAACCACCCATTGTGGTATCGTGCCATTCCTGCGGGAACTCCGCCACAGGGCAATTCAACAATAACCAGAAGATGCGGAATGCAGCGGATAAAGTCGGATTCATCATGATATTTCCAGACAACAGCCAGAAAAATTGCTGGGACGTGGGGTCGGTCGCAGCGCTGACCCATGATGGCGGCGGCGACACACACGCCATAGCCCAGATGGTGCAATACACACTGGAAAACTATAATGCCGACCCTGACCGCGTTTATATCATGGGCGGGTCATCGGGAGCCATGATGACACAGGCTATGCTGGCGGTGTATCCCGATATCTTCAGGGCCGGCGCAGCGAGAGCAGGAGTTCCCGCCGGTTGCTGGGCAAATGGGTATGATTCATCCAACCAATGGTGTAGTAACTGTGCCAACGGCAATACGATTAAAACCGCCCAGCAATGGGGCGACCAGGCCCGTGGTATGTATCCGGGATATTCCGGACCCCGTCCGCGCGTTCAACTCTATCATGGTATGGATGATGGGACGATCAGCTACAACAATATGGAAGAGGCTACTAAACAGTGGACAAACGTGCTGGGCTTGAGCGGGACACCGGGTTACGAAGACACTATCAATCCCCCGAACGCCGGTTATACCTACAACCGCAAGTTCTGGGAAGGCGATTGCAACTTTGTTGTATTCGAGACCTGGTCTTCCCCGGGAAACGGGCACTCGATGAACTACGAGGAAGACGCTATCCTTGCATTCTTTGGGCTTGAGGAATTCCGTTGTTGGGATCCCCAGGTAACCGCCTGTTCAGCAGATTGATTATGCGATAGGGTTTGCTGAAACATTGGTGAGATATGCTTTATGTTGGGAGGCTTACTCCTCCTGAAGTTTGACTTAAAAGTTAAAAAGAAAATACTACTTCATTTGAAGGAATGAGGGCTGACTCCTCATGGTTTTGATTGGGAGATATTAGAAAATGCTTAAGATAGTATTATTGTTCTCTTTTTTTAAAAAATATGGTGTTAAAAAAAAATTATAAAAATTTCTATCAATTGGTTGAAATAAAGTCAATGAACCCATACAATCAAGACTATGGCAAACAAGCCTAATAAGTTAAAAGATCTTAAAAGAAGACTAAATAAAGAATTACAGAAGGCTAATTCTGATAATACTATCATTCTTTCATTATCACAGCAGATAGCAGAACTTGATAAAAATCAAATAAAATTTTCTGTAGACGCTGGAATTATACACAGGCTTGGAAAAGAATTGGTTGGCAGGCATGAAACAGCTGTATCAGAGTTAGTTAAAAATGCATATGATGCAGATGCATGTGAAGTAACATTAACTTTTGAAAACACCTATCAAGAAGGTGGAACTCTTTTTATTGATGACAACGGTATTGGAATGAATAGAGATCAGCTTATTAATGGATTTATGCGATTGTCTTCATCTGATAAAATCCATAATCCTATTTCGCCACGGTATAAACGAATAAGAGCAGGTAAAAAGGGGATTGGAAGGTTTGCTGCCCAACGATTGGGAGAAAAACTGACTATTATTACACAAACAATTGATACGAAGCAGGCATTTAAAATATATATTGATTGGAAAGATTTTGAAAAGGATAAGGATCTATTGTTAATAGCAAATTCAATTGAAAAATTACCCAAAGAAAAAAAAGAAGGAACTACTTTAATAATTGAAAAGCTAAGAGAAGTTTGGTCTGATGCAGCAATAAGAAGAGCATATCGCTATACATCAGAATTGCTACAACCTTTTCCTTTGTCAAAACACGACAAAGATGGAAATGATCCCGGATTCCATAGCGTTTATTACCGGAAAAATGAGGATAAATTACACAGGATTGCAGATGAAGAAGTTGCGTTTTTCGATAATGCCGCTTGGCAGAGATTGAAGGTTTTATATCACATGAAGGACAAGGGACAAGGCTACTGGTCTTTAAAAAGTGATAAGCTTAATTTTAGCAAAAAAAAATATTTAATCGGAAAAGATAGAGAAAATAAGAAGAATAAATTTAAATATATCAGAAATATTTGCTTTAAATGCTATTATTTTATTCTTGAACCTAAGCTACTCTCTCCTAAAAGTCCCAATGTTATAGGAGGATTAACATGGCTGTTAATAAATTAGCACATGTAGTATGGGATTGCAAATTAATCAAAAAAACTAACACGTAGAAGGAGAATCATATGAATGATAAAATAATTGTTTCAGAAGATATATTAAAAGAAGGTTTATATGAATTATATCTTGTTCCACATGACAATCCTGATGTTGAATATAGAATTAAAGGTGGATTTTCCTCTATTGATGAAGCTAAAAAAGAGGGAAAAGAATTATTTGAACATATGATGAAAGAGGAGATCGAAATCAAATCAATAGAATATAAAAAAAGAGGAGAAATTATACTTAATTCTTCTGTGTTAGGAACAAAGGAAGATGTTCTTATTAAATCGTTTCAAAATCATTTAAAAACATTGTTTTCTATAGGTAGTGGATTCAAGACTATAAAAGATTTTTTTATTATGGTAAGAAAATCTTTATTTTCTATTAAAAATATAATAAATATTATAATAATTTTAGCAATAATATTATTTTGGACTAAAATTCAGTTTATAATACCAGAAGATTTAGAATTACCTTTAATTGGCGATATGTTGAAAGGAATGTTAATAAATGCTAATTCTTATGCTATAATATTTCCATTATTATTATTATTATCTTATTTTATTTATTACCTATGGATGAAAAAAAAAGTTTATATTTCTGTTTACTCAGTAATCAGATATTGGCTCTTGTATTTCTTTATAAGTGGAAATTACAAAATTTTTTTTCACTATTGCAAGGTGAACTAATGAATTCAACGTTCTCCTGGCTAATTCCATTATTATATTCACTTTATGAGGACGATAATACTTCTATAGCCGGATTGAAAAGACAAGCTAATGAAGCTGATAAATCAAAAACTAATAAAAAATCATATAACCTAATATCAACAATTAATCAAATAAATATTAAAGATGAATTAAATCAAAAATTATTAAAATGGGTCTCTATAGAATTTACAACCAGAATTCATAATTTATATTATGTTCAAAAAGATAAAGACTATCGGCCATATCTTCATGCTTTCGATCCTTTAAATTACCTTTTTTTAGTAAACAACCGAATTGCCTCAAGAGCATATCAATTTTTAGCAAGTAAAGGTATTAAAATGGATCCGCTTAATACCCCAACCGATCCATATGTAATGGAAAGAAATTCTAATTTGACTACTTGGATTATTATTATTATTCGTTCTATTGTACTTGGTGGAGTTTTAACGTGGTCTTTTCTTATAACTAATCAAAACTTATTTTTATTTATTATTAATATTATTTCTTCTATATTAATACTTTTAATCCCAAACTTGCATACATATAAGGTATACAAAAAGAGAGTTGGATTACCTAAATTTGAACCAATAGGAGTTTTTCTTATTAGGCCAATTACCAATAAAGCAATATTATTATTTTAATATTACTCACTATTTCTTTGTTATCAATTGTTTACAATGGTTACATGAATTTTGAGTAATAAGTATAGGTGACTGATTATATTAATAGTTAAGGCGCCATCATACAACATATAGGAGTCTTTC
>JAFGQK010000341.1 GCA_016935735.1 Spirochaetales bacterium
CCTGAACTTCTCTTTTTACAGTAGAAAGAAGATGAAGTGTATTCTCAACGATGATTGGTTATACTCTCCGGCTTTTTGGACAGCCCCAGTACCTTGTAACTTACTATCGTGCCTCAACGAACGTTGAGGAGTACCTTGTAAATTACTATCGTAGGTTTTTTGTTAAAAAAACCTGATTGGTAAATCGTACCCATTTCTACTTGACAAGTGGACAGGGAAGTGGTATATTTACAATGGTCGTTCTATATAAGTTTTTCATTTTTATGAAAGAGTGCTTATGAGAATGATTGAGGGGGATAAAAAGAGAAAAATTCCAAAAAGTTTAGTAGTGCCGGACGAAATAAAAGAATAAATCGAGTAATAAAGAATAATAATAAAGTTCTCGATTTTATTTATATTAAAGAATCCGGGATGCGATACTAGAAGAAGCATTCCTTTTAGAACATGGAATGCTTTATATATAAATAAAAAAAGTTTTTTGAATACCTCAATAAAATGAGGTATAGTGTTAAGAGGGGTGTGAATATGAAAACACTAAGATTCTTTTTTCTCGTCCTATTTATAATAGTTATCGTCATGTCCTGTAACCTTTTTGAACCGGGGACAGGTGACAAGGTTGATGTGGATAAACCGACCATCGAAATGACCAGTCATGATGGTGGGGAAACAGTCAAAGGATCCATCACTATAAAAGGTGAATATAATGAAGATATTGATGTGGAATACATCAGGCTTTCCTTTGATGATGGTGCAACGTTCAAAAACGCGACTGTCGATAAAAAGGCAAAAAAATGGAGCCTTGGAGTTGATTCAACAGAATACAAAGATAATGCATACAATATAATAGTCGAAATCAAAGACACCGCAGAAAAAACGGCAAAAACAACCTTTCTTCTTTACTTTGACAACCACGGGCCTCTTGTCCTGGTCGAATTCCCGCAGAATTATGCAACAGATGGTACACTGAATGGTACGATAACAATACAGGGAAAAGCTGCGGATAAATATGGTGTCGCCAGTGTTGATGTCTTCCCGTATCATCCTGATGGAGCACCCATGAAAAGCCTTAAAAAGTCCAGTACTCCCATAATAAGACAGAAAAAGAAGATGCCGGACGGATCAATCATGCTCGAAAGTAAAAAATCATTCTTGAGCCGGAAATCGTCAAGTAAAGATCCGGCAAGAAATCCTGCAATCGGAAAAGAGAGCTGGAGTATTACTTATGATAGCACAATAGATATTCCGGCAAGCGGCACGTATGCCTTTTTTGTCCAGGCAACGGACTTTGCCGGCAATAAAAATACCTATTTTTTCCATAATGACGATATCAAGGAAGTCGCGGGAAGTACGATACTGGCAAACACGCTTCATTATATCGATATCGATGATGCCGAAGCCCCCGAGCCGCCTCCCATAACAATCGAAAATATGGAACCCATACGGAAAGATGCCGTAACGAATAAATTCTTACTCATTTTTAACCAGAGTGCGGATTTACCCGAATTTACCTTTTCCAACCCAATGGAAGGCAAAACTGCACAGGAAAATGCATTCGGGGCCAATGCCAGGGCAGTCGGGATGATTATGGATGATGACGGGATCAAAACGGATACTCTTCAAATAAAGATTACAGGTACGGGAATACCATCACCGGATTGGGTTCAGATTCCGGCAGAAAATATTAGCGGATCCGGTCTGTCCATTACCTGGCAGTACGATCTTTCCTCCCTGGGCGAAGGAACCTATGCATTACAGATCAGGGTAAAAGATATTAATATGATAGAAACGGCTGCTCCGGTAGAATCGGTGAGTGTGCTTTTTTCCATCGATGAAGGAGCCCCGACAATTGATGTTACCTCCCCGCTGAATGGTGCTTATGTAAACGGGAATTTCACCATTCACGGAACAGCCTCGGACGGGGATCAGGTAAACAGGGTCGGGGTAAGCTTTGACCAGGCACCTCCCTATACCTATGATTATGACAATGTCGAAACGTCGGATAATTTTCAGAACTGGACATATGATGTGAACGTCTCTGTTGACGAAACCATGTACATCCGGGTAGCGGCAGAAGATGATATGGGAAACACTGCTTATTTTAACCTCCAGGTAATTGCTGACATTACTCCCCCTCTTGTTAGTTTCGTTAATCCGACGAAATCCACTACGGTGAATGGTATTGTCACTTTAAAAGGAATTTCATCCGACAATAGTTCCATTACCCAGGTGGAACTCAGAATCGGGAAACCGGAGAACTGGCAGCTTCTTTCGGGAGAATATAACTGGGAATATGAGCTTGACTGCATGAGTTATGCAAATGATACCTATGCAACAAACAAGGGCGGTGATGTATGGGAACTGGAAATTTACGCCCGGGCAACGGATGTGGCAGGAAATGTGAATCCGGACCCCGATCCGGAGGATGTTTTTTTCATCAAAATTGATAATAATACGGATAAACCCACGGTGAATATCATCTCCCCATCCCACGGGCAGAATATTGCCGGTCCGGTTCTTATCTCGGGCACGGCATTTGACGATGATGCAGTACACCACGTGGAAATGCTTATCGATGTGAATGGCGACGGCTTTTTTCTCGACAAGATCGACTTCCGCGGTGATTCCAACGGCATCCCGGACGGGGACACGAATGATATGTTCGAGGACGAAACGAAGGTGGACTGGTATACTGTCGAAGGGAAGACACTCTGGACACAGGAAATCAACTCATTCGGTGAAATGTATGAAACAGTACCAGGTCATGACGGGACGATTACTGTCAGGGTCCGGGCAGTGGATTCAAAGGACTTAGGCATAACTCCTGATATTGCAGGCAATTACCAGGAGTTTACCATCCATCTCGATGATACCATACCAAGGATAGAGGACTTAAGCCATGCATCGAGCGATTATGTCAGCGGGACATTTACCCTTACCGGGGACGCACTCGATGACGTATTTGTCGATTACATCGGTGTAAGTTATAATGGCGGGGTATCGTATACTTCCATTGTGGATAATAGTGTTGTCCTTGACGGGGCAAAGGTGTCAAAGAATGCGGATAATGACTTTGACCTGCACATCCAGATTAATTCCACCTCGTATATTCCCGACAGCGGCATCTTCTACTTGAGACTCAAAATTATTGATGATGCCAACTACCAGTCGATCAGCTATATCAATCTTAATGTGGATAATGAGTACCCGACCGCATCCTGGGATACGGTGAACGCCGACCCGGACGATATCAGGACAACAAGTGCAGATGTCCAGGGCGAGGCGACAGATACCGGTGCGGTAAGTGGCATCGATAAGGTGGAAGTGTATTTTATCCGGGGCGGGAATGTCTACGACCCCACGACCGGTCTGACAACCAGCCAGGAAGAAACCGACTTTGGCGATGGCGACGGTACAGTCCCGTATACTACCGATACAGATTGTAAAATCATCATCGATAACCCGATAGAAGCCGGAAATGATGGGGGAATAAACGGGGACCATGACGGGTTTAACGAATCCCTGACCCGGGCAGGTTCCACCTACACCTGGTGGGCGGAGTTCAATTCCACCGTTATCCCGGACGGGACAATCGATATCCACTACGTTGCCTTCGACAATGCCGGGAATGGTGACCACAATGTCATAAGCGGCCTTATTGCCAATGATAAACCGCAGTTTACCGGTGTCATTGTCGGATATGATGTCGATGACAGTGGTTCAGTGCAGACAGGTGAACGGTTCAGCTATTCCTCGGAATTTGAAGCGGCAAACATGATATATATACAACTGTCTGCAGATGATGATGACACCCCCTTAACCTACGAGGTCCTCCATGAGGGAGCGGGACCGAATCTTATTGTCTCGGGGAATTCCTGCGAGATCGATATTTCATCGGAACCGGAGGGACAGACCTATTACCTCTGCCGGGTGACAGACAGTACAGGCGTATTCAACAGCATCCAGATCGAGGTAAACATCGAGAATGATGATTCATCAAATCCGACCATTACCATTGATGCGTTAACCCAGGGCAATGTTGTTGACGGCCATATTGAACTCGATGGTGACAGCCTTCATAATGGGACCGACCCGGATGTGAGCGGGGAAATCACCATCCAGGGAACTGCATACGACAACAGGGGCATCAATGTAATCACCCTCACCCTGGACGGGGAATCAGACCCCACAGTCGCTGTCTGGTCCGGGGGAACCCTGGTGAGTGATAATGCGAACTTTACTATCGACAGCCAGACCTTTAACGGGAGCGGGCATTCCGTATCATGGACATACACCTGGGACAGTGCGGCCATAACCGGTCATGCCTCCGATAATATCCTCATTGACATGGATATTACCGACTTCTCATCAAATCCCGGGACAGACTCCCTGACCGTGGATGTTGTTCCCTATATTACGGATATCGTACGCTTCGTCGGAGAAGAGGGAACGAACAGATCGAAATACGGAAAATTTGCAGTACAGGAAGGTGAAACAAACCTCGTTCTTTACGGTTACAACCTGGCAAAAACCGGGACGAATTACGTGAGGGTCTATGATTCGGAAGATACGGATTATGATACCGTCAATACCACCAAGGTAAGCGTGAATGGCTCATACACACAGATGACGCTTTCCGATCTTGCGGATATTACCCATTCCGGGTGGCTTTCCATTGTTGTCAATGGGGTGGAAGCGGGAAATAACACGAATGACAATACGATTCTTACCAATAAAGAAGACGACGGCAACGGAATCTTATCATCACTCTGGAATGATGACCGGTACCTCCATGTTTGGAATACCGGGGATTATTTTAACCAGAGCGGGAATGCGGAATATCCGTCCATGAGTATCAATTCAAGCGGAACCCTCTACGGGGCATGGACAGATTATGCTACCTCCGAGGTGTATTATGGTACTACCTCATCCCGGACCTCGATCTTCTATATGTATGACCCGGCAGAATATACGGACATTCACATAGACAGCAGTAATAATCTTACCATCGCTTACCTGGGTAATTACTATGGCGGTTCAGGCTGGGACAGTGATATTAACAATGCAGGTTCAATGAATGTATGGAATTCAAGTGCACCGCAGCAGGTAAGAAGGGGTTTCGGATACCCGTGGAATTACTTTTATAGATTCGAAATGCTTTACCATAACGAGATGCTCCTCCAATTCCAGCGGCCCAAGGTAGTACGTTCCGGGAATAATATACATCTGGCATACTATGACAATAATACAAAAGCAGTAAAATACGGGTATGTGGCGAATGGGGATACAAATACGAGTGAACGGGTATGGATTAACCTTGACGGGGGGCAGGACGGGGATGATGCACAGGTGGTTTCTTCCGGTAGAAGTACCTATGCCGGAGAATATGTGGCAATAGATGTGGACGAGGACGGGTATCCGGTGGTTATGTATTATGATATTTCAAACCAGACCCTTAAACTGGCCAGGTCAAACAGTACGGCACCGTCTACTGCATCGAATTGGACACTCCAGACGGTGTTTGACACGGGTGATCCGAACAAAAACTATGTGGGTAAATACATCACAATGAAATTCGACACAACAGGAAACCTCTACACGGCTTGTTTAAAAACATCTACCGGTGATCTCGTTTATCTGCATGCATCGAATGTCGATGGCACGGATTATGATTTTGACTCAAGTATCGTCATCGACAGTGAAGGGTCTGTAGGCGCCTGGGCGGATATGACCTTAAATGGCACAACCCCGTATATTTCCTATCTGAACAGTTCGATGATTGGTACATTCAGCGGGCTAAAGGTTGCGTACTATGATCCGGTAGAGGAAGTATGGGAACATGAAATCGTTCCTTTAAATACGGCTATTGCCGAAACCCGGACAAATATCGAGTATAAAAAAGGAACGGTAGACTGGAGTATCGCGATCGGTTATGCAGGTAATACCTTTGACATCGTGTACCTCCTACCGGAAGAATAGAATTCCTGACCGGCACCTGCAACGGTAGATGGGACAAACCATGTACTGGCATAAACCGGGAAACAGGGAAAACCACCCCATGGGGTGGGGTGGTTTTCCTTTATTATTAATGATGAAAAAAAGTTTTTTTAAACAAATTCCGATTCAAATCACTTTAATTCGTAATAGTTTATATTGTATAGTGAACTGTTTGAAAAAAAAACAGTCTTTTCATAGACAGGTATAAAAAATGTATGTAGCCTGTCTTATGATAGAAAAGAGCAAAGGAGAAATCCATGGGAACAAAGACACTGTTATTTCTTACTATTTTTACTCTTCTGTTCACTGTCTTCGTCTTCCCCCAGGATGCATCCGACGAGGGGGCAGAGGGGACAAAGCCTGTACCAACGGAAAAACCCGGACAGGCGACAATAGAGGATGAAAAGCAGGAAGGGGGACCTGCGGAAACATCCGTGAAAAAAGAAGAATACAGGACGGTAAATGGCCTTGAAAACTGGAATTATACCTTTGATATTGCCGGACAGAAAAAGGGTATTTACAATCTGATTATCAAAGGAACGGATAAAGCCGGAAATGTCTATTTTGAAGGACCATTCAATATTTATATTGATCCTGAATCCGACCTCCCTGTCGTGAATATCTCGAATCCAAATCTCGGGATGAGAGTCGGGGGAAATGAACTCAATATTGTCGGGACCTGTGTGGATGACGATAAAACGGATTATGTGGAAGTCCAGATCGATGACGGGCTATTCAAACGGGCAGAAGGGAGCGAATTCTGGTCTATTGTCCTGAACACCGAAGAGATGAATGACGGCTCGCATACGGTCACTGCACGGGGTGTCGATATCAATGGCAAACAAGGATATCCTGTCACCGTCGCATTTAACCTGGACAGGATAAAGCCGGTTAATACCATTTCTTCCCACACAAGCGGGGCACTGTTAAGCGGCAGGGCAAAACTCGAAGGGTATGCAGAAGATCTTAACGGAATAAAAAATCTATTCTTGAGTATGGATAACGGGGAAACCTACACACCACTGAAAACGAATTTCGACAAGAATGAAAAGAAATACCTGTTCAAACTGGACATTGATACAAAGAAACTCGATGACGGCCCGCATGTGTACTGGTTTAAAAGCGTGGATAAAACAGGTTCGGAAGGGTTTGCCGCGTTCCTCTTTTTTGTGGATAACAAGAACCCTGTCCTTGAAATCCTCGATCCGAAACTAAAACCGGATGAAGGTGAAGAACAGATGAAGGTAAATGGTGTTTTCCCGGTAAGCGGGAAAGTGAGTGATGAACTTGGCGTACAATCCCTTCATTATGCATATGAAAAGGAAGAGGGGGATATTCCCCTCATACCGGGAAACCCCTACTGGATAAAGGAATTCGATTTTACTGCTGCAAAAGGGAAAAATGCAGGTATCACCTTTACTGTTACGGATACCACAGGGAATGTCCTTGTCGAAAAAGTGGAATTTCCCCTTGACCTGGACGCAGACCTCCCGGTGGTGGATATTGTCTTCCCGGTTGCGGAAACTGTTATCCCGGGTAATGTCGCTGTTTCCGGTTTTGTCCACGATGATGATGGGGTAAAGGAAATACGGTATACCATCGATAAAGGGGATCCTGTATCCAGGGAAACCCGTGAAGCTTTTAGTTTTACCATAGACAATCTTGTCCCGGGGAAACATAATCTTACCATATGGGGTGTGGATATATACGGTACAGAAGGAAAACCGGTATTGGTGGATTTCTTTAATGCCGGGGACTCTCCACTTATTACCCTTACAAAAGTAATACAAAACCTCAAGGAATCGGATTTTTACCCGGGAATAGAACTGAAGAGAGACGAAAATCCCGTACTTACCGGGGAAATGATTATGTCCGATCAAATAGTGAGTGCCGAATATACACTTAAAAAGGGACAGCCCAAAAAACTCGTGATAAAAGGAACCGATCCGGAAGGGAAAAAGATATTCGATATCCCTGTTCCCGGGGATATCGATTTCGGCGTGGTTGATATTGCACTGAAAGTGGTGGATGAATACCAGCGGACAACGGAATACACGAGTTTCGTCTATATAACCAACTACATGAAGATAAACGATCCGCCGGGAATATATATCAAAGACAGCCGTATCGACGATAACGGGAATATAAAGATTACTGGCGACAATCCCTTTTCCTTCCTCTTTGTCGGCGATAAAATCAAGTCCCTGGCATTCGAGCCGGAAACGAATATTGTAAAGGTTTCAAACCGGGACAACCTTGTTATGGTAAAACCATCCCGGGAAGGGGTGAGTGAACCGGTACGGATTTTAGTAACCACAATCTATGATGAGGTGTTTACCTCCCAAACGTTGCGATTTCTTAATGATACAAAAGCACCGGATATTACCCTGGATTCCCCGGTTACCGGTATGTGGGTAAAAGACGAGGCAGGGATTGCCGGGAATCTTGCGGATTCAAGCGGGATTACAAAACTCGAATACTCGGTGGATAATCTTAAAACATTCAACACTATTCCCATTGCAGAGGAAGGGGGGAAAATAACGTTTAAAGGAATTGCGGCATTATCCTCTTATGCAGACGGGAATATAAGCCTTTTTATCAAAGCCACGGATAATGCAGGAAACAGCGGTTTTAAAGCTGTATCGCTTCATAAAGATTCAAAAAACCCGGATGTGGTTCTTTTAACCCCTGCAGTGGGTGATACTGTTTTTACAAAACAATTCACCGTTATTGCACAGGTAACGGATAACGGGAACCTGGATAATGTGGAAATCAGTACGGACGGGGAACGTTATACAAAGATTGACGGGAACAGACTGTATGCGCATACCATCACTCTTTCGAATCTTGATGAATTACCGCAGAAAATCCATATCCGTGCAATAGATAAAAGCGGGAATACCGCTATATTATCACAAAACATCTCTTACAACCGGACTTTTCTGGAAAGCGGTATTCTCCGGGTGACGGGAACGGATTACAAGAAAGATGAATCCCGGTTTAAACCCGGCAGTATGAATCTTGCCATAACAGGATCTGACAGTACCGGGAAAATCAGCTATATGAGTTCTTTTACCACCGGGGCGGGAAAGGAATCCCCGCCGCCGAGGGACTCAATCACCTCACATGCCAATGACGTTCTTATATCCGGAAATCTGAAGATAAGCGGCGTAATTGAAAATTCCGGCGGGATTACCGAAATACTCTTTTCCGGCGATAATGGATATACCTATGAGAAAATAAATTTGTCATTTAACAAGAAGAACAATACCTATACCTTTTCACAGAATATAAAAACCGCGGATATGACGGATGGTCCGCAGGTATTCTGGTATAAGACCGTATCAAACTCCGGTACGGCAGGACATGCTCCTTTCCTTTTTACTGTAGACAATACACCACCGGATATCCAGCTTCTTGCTCCCCTGGAATCGGATATCCTTAATGGGAAAATTTCCCTGGGGGGAAAAGTAGCGGATGAAACCGGGATTAAAAGCTTTTCCTATTCCATGGGTAAAGAGTCCGGGGATTTCGATCTTGGCTATGGAAATCCTTACTGGACAAAGGAGATTGATTTTACTCAATCAAACGCAACATCTGCCCAGATTACGTTTACTGCCAGGGATTTTACGGGAAATACAGGTTCACGGACACTCAAACTCAAACTCGATCCGAAAACCGATATGCCTGTCACAGGTATTGTGTATCCTGAACAGGACGCAATCGTGAGTACGGACAGTATTCCCATAACAGGTTATGCAAACGACGATGAACCGGTAAGTAAAATACTCCATTCGGTTGATGGCGGGGAGTACAAAAGTGAGAATTCCAATGGAGCTTTCAGTCTCGTATTAAGCGATCTGAAACACGGCAGGCACTCGGTGAGTATAAAAGCCGTCGATGTAAATGGGGTGGAAGGCAGCCCGCTAAAAGTGGATTTCTTTTCGGCAGGTCCTGCTCCGGGGGCAGTTGTTAAAAGCACTCTCACCCAGGGAAAATCGTCTGCATTTGAACCCGGCATCCTGGTACAGAGTATAGATGGGAAAACCACCCTTGAAGGGGAATGTTCTGTTTATACAACCCGGGCAGAGTTCAAACTGAATGACCGTGAAATCGAAAAAATCACCTTGAGGACAGATAAGGAAACAGGGGAAAAGACCTTTTCCATCCCGGTGGATAAATCACTCCCCTTTGGAAGGGTGGATGTTTTTATAAAGGTTTTCGATGAATATTCCCGCGAGACAGAGTATACCACCTTTTTCTATAAAGTGGATGCAGCAGATCAGAGTGCAATTGTCGATAATGAAGATTTTTATTTTATGGACTCACGAATCGACACATCGGGAAATATCTACCTGGGAAAGATTGAACCTCTTAAGGGGCTCTTCAATGGCAGGGATATTTCATCAATTAAACTGGTACCTCCCCAGGACAATGTAACTGTCACCAACAGGGGATCCCTTATCGAGGTAAAACCGGTGAAAGACGGTATAAGCGAGCAGACCCAGATAGAAATCGAAACAGTGAACAAAAGGATATTCACATCACGCAAATTCCGGTTTTACACAGACATCGAAGAACCTGTGGTAATCCTTAATACACCCCGCACAGAAGACTGGCTTAACACGACAATTCTTTTTGAAGGAATTGCAAAAGACAATATAGGTCTCAAATCCCTGGAATTGTCCCTTGATCTCGGCCAATCGTTCCGTTCAATCAATACGGTGCCGGGTGAAAACGGATTCACCTTCTCCGAAACTATATCAATAAAACACCTCGAAGACGGACCTCTTGCCCTGGTACTTAAAGCCTCGGATGAAAGCGGGAACACCCATTATGAGACAATTGCTGTAAAAAAGGATACAAAGAAAGCGGGCGTGTCCCTTATCACACCAAAACCGGATGACATGATTAATGGGATGATTACCGTCGTTGGTGCGGCCGAAGATGCGGGAAGTATTGAAATGGTGGAGTTCAGTCCGGACGGTGAAAACTTTATAAAAGTAACAGGAACAAGACGGTTCCATCATAATCTGGATTTCTCTTCATACGAAACCCTGCCGGAAAAATTCTATTTTCGTGTAACAGATAAAAGCAGGAACATCACCCTTTTCGAACCCCCCTTTACCATTGATTTTGAAGCGGACAAGCCGGTTGTCCAGATACAGATCCCCGCGGAAGGGGCGACATTAAAGAATGATTTCGTGATTTCCGGCATGGTATTTGACGACGATAAAGTCGCTGCAATCCACTATAGTATCGATGGAAAGGACTCCATCAAACTGGACGGGAGTAATAATTTTGAGATTCCGATAAGCCTGGAAGAAATAACGGATAACGAGCATGTTATAGAAATCCAGGCAGAGGATATAGGCGGGCTTAAGGGAGATATTGCCAGAAGGAGTTTCAAGATATCGAAAGCAGAACCGGTATCCGTTCTTCTTAATCCCGGACTCGATGTCACGGCACGTGGTGAAATTGTCCTGAAAGGCCAGTCAACTGATGCAAATGGAATAAAGGAAGTATATGTGTCGTATGATAACGGATGTACCTTTAACCTGGCAGGACTTGTTGCCGGACCCGAGGAGCAACCTGCGGAACCGGTCGAAGGTGAACCGGCAGCGGAAGAAGCGGAAAAACCTTTTATAAAACAGACCGAAGCATGGGAATATCCCCTTGACACGAGAATCCTTGCAGATGGTGTTCACCGGCTTTTTATCAAGGCAGTCGATAAAACGGATACGGAAGGTATCTACTCAACACTTCTTAACCTGGACAATACAAGCCCTGAAATTACCCTGGATACCCCAAAGGACGGGGACAGGATCGCGGATATGATGATTCTTGACGGGAGGGCTTTTGACAATGTGTTCCTGGATACCCTTACCCTCACCATTTCGCCGATAAACACGGAAGAAGGCGAGACAATGGAGACGAAAACCCATGATCTTCCCACCTACGGGGTCTTTACAAAAACCATCGATCTTATGGAGTTTACCCCGGGGTGGTACAACCTCCGGATAGATGCAACGGATAAGGCCAATAATACTAGCTACCTGTCCAGGAATATTCTTATACAGGAAAAGCAGATTATCGACAAAATCGATATTGTTTTTCCCGGTTCGGGCGAAAGGGTTGCCGGCTATTTTACCATAGACGGAAAAGTGACATCCGAGAATTCCGTCAAAAATGTCGTGATTCTCATGAATGGAGAAGCCCTCAAGGTGCTCCCGGTGAATGACGATGGCTATTTTCATATAACAGTCGGGCCGGATGAGCTCAAGGAAGGGGATTATATTCTTGAAGTACAGGCAAATATATCCGACGAAAAAATTGTCAAATCAGGAACGCGTCCTGTCACATACACCCATGAAGGCGGCTGGATAACGATTAAAAACTTTTCAACCGGGGACTTTGTTACCGAACGCCCGTGGCTCAAGGGAGAAGCCGGGTATCTGCTGAATCCGCCGGAAGGAGAGGATAAAGAAGCGTTAAAAGCATACAGGGAAAAGGTAAAGGAAATGGGAATATCCAGTGTCATGATAAGTTTTGACAATGGAAAAACCTTCAAGAAGGTTTCAGGGACAAGGAAATGGCAGTACCGCCTTGAGACCCAGAGGATGCCGGATGGTCCTGCCCGTATCCTTGTTATGGCGAAATTCGGGGAAGAAGCGTCAGCCATTACGAAAACCATTCTTGTTGTGGACGACAAATCCCCGGCCGTAAAAATGCTTACGCCGGAAGAAGGCTCCCAGTTCAATGATACGATCGAAGTGCTGGGAATTGCGTCCGATGAGAACGGTCTTGCCGATGTTTCGATTAACTTACGAAAGGGAGATAAGTCGAGTTATTCGGTGCCCGCTTTTATACAGGGTCTTTATGTGGAAGGAACGGCCATTGGACATACGTATGGAACATTCGGATTGGGCCTTACCTTTTTCGACCAGGTGGTAAAGTTCCAGGGTTTTGCAGGTGTAGCCCCTGCCTATACAAGTACCGGACATCCGAACCGCATATCCGGGTTGGTTATCGGTATGAAAATTCTGGCAAATATCTTAAGCCTTCCATTCGATTATTTCTTCGGTCCGGATTGGGAATTTTTCTCCATCGAAGCGGCACTTGGTGCAAACTTTGCCTATTACAGCAATACCGGGGAAGAGATTACCTTCGGCGGGGATAACAGCAAAATACTGGGATCATTTCTCACACAACTCGAATTCAAGTTCAGATTCAAAAAGCTTTCCATGTTCAGCACTTATTCTTTATTCACCGAATTTGCTGTCGCGCTCATCCCGTCTGATGTTGAAGGAGCCCCGTCCCTTGATATGAGAATCGGTTTCGGTTTGCGGATCGGTATATTCTGAACCAGGTTTTCGATACATGATTATAAAAAGGGGCGGATTCCGCCCCTTTTTTTATCTTTGAAACTTCTCCCTGGTTCGCTTGAGTTCACGCTGGAAGCGGGATACCATTTTTCCCCATTTTCTCCTTTTTTCTGCCAGTTGTTCCTTTGTCGTTTCGAGTTCTGTCCGTAATTTAAGGTAATGGGTAAACTGATCCTGATCTATTTCCCCTTCCTGGATTGCAATGGCAATAGCACAGCCCGGTTCACCCTGGTGCCTGCAATCCCTGAACCTGCACTGCCGGGCGATTTCTTCTATGTCGTGGAAAACCCCATGAAGACTCTCTTTATCTCCCCATAGTTGAAGTTCCCGGAGTCCCGGGTTATCTATAAGGAGTGCCCCGCCGGGAAGAAAGTAAAATGAACGGGATGTTGTTGTATGCTTTCCCCTTCCGTCCGTTTCCCGCACATCCCCTGTATCTGCAACTTCCTGTCCAAGCAGGGCGTTAAGAAGGGTGGATTTTCCGCACCCGGAAGATCCGGTCATTGCGATGGTTTTCCCCCTGGATAAATATGGCGATAATTCTTCTATGCCAATGGCATACTTTGCACTTATGACATGAACGGGAAAACCGCATGCAATATCCAGCACCTCACCCAGAGCCTGTGCCATATCTGTACAAAGATCCACTTTGTTAAGAAGAATGACCGGTGTAATCCCGGATGTCTGGACAAGGGTAAGATACCTCTGGAGCCTGCGCGTATTGAAATCCCTGTCCAGGCCCATAACAAGAAACAGCATATCAAGATTGGCAGCGATAACCTGTTCTTTGACATCCTGACCCGCAGAACGCCGGGAAAACTGATTCATCCGCTTAAGTATTTCCTCTATCCGTACAGGACCATCACTATTTTTTGTAAACCTTACCCAATCGCCGGTAACAGGCTGAACAGTTTCTTCTTTTGCATTATAATACATACGACCGGCTATCACCGCGTCTTTTTCCCCGCCCGGGACCAGGAGTTTTACCCTGCCATGTGAAATAGAACAGATCCTGCCCAGGCTATTGATATCCCAGTGATGAATATGGTACAATTCTTCAAAATGAGTATTCCAGCCCAGGGAAATTAATAATTCTGTCGACATAATACATTATACTCCTTATCATTTGTATTATTTGAGTTCACTATTTTTTATGGATTTAACGTATTTTTAAGGATATGCCCCGCAGGGAATACAGGGCAGGCAGGTACTTAAGAAAGTAAAATAATTTTTTTCAATAGATGAGTGTCAGAAAATACCTTCCTATCCCGGTTTCCCCGCGGAAACAACCTCTATAAAAGTAACTACAGTCATTAATAACCCTCCTTATTTCCACCGGGACTGCCGGTATTATATACCATAATGTCCCTGTTATTATAAACCACTACAGATTTCTTTATATAGTATACATGATTCAGGGTGATATGTAAAGTATAAATATCACTGATAATAAAAATCTTTAACCTCAATAATATTGAATTAATTTCCTTTAATATTATACTAGTACTTGAATAGTACCTTGTAAATTACTATTGTGCCTCAACGAATGTTGAGGAGTGGGGCTGTCTAAAAAGTCAAATTTTTTAGAAATTGATCCCCATATATAGTGGTGTTTATAAATATTTTCCTCTTAAAACACTACTATTTTTAAACAAAAAGGGACTTTTTGGACAGCCCCCTAATTGTAGTATGAATAAGGTGGTACTCAACATTCGTTGAGCACCAATTATAGTTTTATAGAGGTGGCTTTTCGGGTTTATTCTGTGATTTTTCACAGGTTTTTAGACCATATATTTATTATATATCCGGAAGCGGTTACAGGTCAGTAATTTTAAGGAACCAGGATGGAAAAGAATGACACAATCGAAATTCTTTTAATCGATGACGACGAAGAAGATTATTTAATCATAAAAGAGATCATTTCTCAAATCGAATATCAGGACTATACTATACAATGGGTTTCATCGTATGAAAAAGCTTTAATGGAAATGAAAAAGGGAATATATCACGTATTCCTTATTGACTATAATATGGGAGTCAAAACCGGACTTGATCTGATTGATGAATTGGGAGAAATGAATCGGAATATACCCATCATCATTCTTACAGGACTGGATGATTATAAAATAGATACCATGGCCATGGAAAAAGGGGCTTCGGATTTTCTCTGCAAGGGAAAACTGAGCCCCGGGCAATTGGAACGTTCCATCCGGTATGCAATCGAGAAAAAGAAAGCGGAAAAACAGATATTCTACCTTGCCTATTATGATGCGCTTACCAACCTGCCTAACAGGATTTTCTTTACAGAACAATTAAAGTATGCACTGGCGTATGCAATCAGGTACAAAAGAACACTTGCCGTTATGTTCCTCGATCTTGATAATTTTAAGTTGGTAAATGATTCCCTCGGACATAATGTGGGTGATTTGCTGCTCAAAGAAGTGGCACAACGTCTTTGCTCGCTTATTAGAAAGGATGATATTATCGGAAGGAATAGTTTGAAAATACCTATTGATACTGTTGCCAGGCTTGGGGGTGATGAGTTTACCATTTCTTTGACTGAAATTAATACGTATGAGAATGCATCTATTGTCGCAGAAAGAATTATAAAGGTTCTGAATAAGCCTTTCTTTATAGAAGGACATGAGATTTATACCGGGGTCAGTATTGGTATTTCCCTTTACCCGACAGATTCCAATGATGCAGATACCCTTTTGAAATATGCAGATAATGCCATGTATTATGTGAAAAAAATGGGAAAAAACGGTTTTCAATACTGCCAGAAATCCATGAATGATGATGTCACAGATAAAATCCATATCATGAAAAACTTAAGAAAAGCAGGGGAACAGAATGAATTCCTGCTCTACTATCAGCCTAAAATGTGCATAGAGTCAGGAAAATTGATCGGATTGGAAGCACTCATCAGGTGGAACAATAAGGAAAAGGGCATTGTCCCGCCAAAGGATTTTATTCCATTTGCAGAAAAGTATAATCTTATCGGGTTTATCACCGATTGGGTGATACATGAGGTTTGCAGACAATTAGTCGAATGGAACAGGGGTGAAATAAACCTGCTTCCGGTTTCAATTAATGTACCTGTCATTCAGTTTAAAAAGCATGGAAATGTAAAGTATATGAAAAATATTATTGATTCATACAATGTCCGCCCGGAATTGCTCGAATTGGAACTGACCGAATCCATATTCATGGATGATATGAAGATATTGAATTCATATTTGAATGAATTTCGATCCATGGGATTTCATATTTCAATTGATGATTTTGGCATGGGTTTTTCTTCTCTTAACCAGTTGAAGCATATCGCCTGTGATACGCTGAAAATCGATAGATCTTTTATTATGAGTATTAATGAAAATACGGCTGATAATATTATTATTAATTCAATCATCTCCATAGGACACGGGTTGAATATGGAAATTATCGCCGAAGGAGTTGAGACAGGGCAGCAATTTGAATTCTTAAGCCGGAATAATTGCGACAGTATCCAGGGTTATCTCTTGAGTCCGCCACTGCCCAAAGAGAAAATACCGGGTATTTTAAAAGAAGAAGCAGGAAGAGAGGGGCTGGGTATACAGCTATTAAAGAAGATGAAGGGTGTTATGTAATATTAAGATGTGCAGTATGAAGTATATGAGAAGCTTTTCTATATAATAAGGAGGCTAAACATGATGAATACAAATAAAAGATACTGGAATAGAATCCTGACAATCCGTATAAGCATTTTCCTGATAATCATCATAAGCTTGCTTATAATCGGAAATTGCTCAAAGCCCGGGGTGTACCGGATTGGCGTTTTGTCCGGTTTGGAGAATTTTGCAGAAACAACAGACGGCTTTAAGGAGAGGATGACCGAACTCGGTTATGTTGAGGACAAAAACATTACTTACGATGTAGAGAATTCGAACTTTGATATAGCAGCCTACGACCGTATCCTTAAAAAATTTGTATTGGAAAAGGTCGACATGATTTTTGTATATCCAACGGAAGCAGCCATGCAGGCAAAAGCAGTGACCCGGGGAACAGGGGTACCTGTTGTTTTTACAAATGCTTTTACGGAGGACAGCGGTCTTGTAAATACGGTGCAGGAACCGGGAGGTAATATAACCGGTGTGCGATGGCCCGGTCCGGAAATCGTCACAAAGAGTTTTACAATTATGCTGGAATTGTTCCCGAATGTAAAACAACTGTGGGTCCCCTACCAACGGGGTTATCCTATTGTAAAGAGCCAGCTGGAAATAATGCGAAAGGCTGCATTATCTGCAAATATCACCCTCGTTGAAATACCCGCAAGCCATCCGGGAGAGCTTGAAAGCGAATTGAAGAAGCAAAAAGGGCCTTTTGACGGAGTGGTCATACAAATGATTGCTGAACCTCTTGTGGTAAACCCGGCGGGTTTATCCATAGTTACAACATTTGCCAGTCAGAACAAGATCCCTATTGCCGAGGGCTCGCTTTTGCCGGGCGATTACCAGCCTCTTTATCAATTTGTACCCTGGTCCGCACCCCAGGGCAGGCAGGCGGCGTACCTGGCGGATAAAATTTTTAAAGGAACACCTGCAGGCAAAATACCGGTGGTTACGGCCGAATATTCACTTACTATCAATTACAAGCAGGCAGAGAGACTCAAGCTTCAAATACCGGATGATATATTGGGTCAGGCAGAAAAGATTGATCGCTAAAGAAGACAAGATAAATCATTTGAGAATGGTAGTATTTTTAATTAGCTTAAGGGAATTATTTAGCATTGCATATTCCAACTATAATTGCATGCAAGAGAAGGGTCTATACAAAAAGGAGGATGAAGGCAATTATGGGTCCTATATTCGAGGTTAATTATCAATCCATTTTTGGACTGGTGCCTGAAGCTGTTCCCCGGGGCAGACAGGCCGCGTACCTGGCAGACAAAATCTTTAAAGGAACTCCTGCAGGTAAAATACCGGTTGTCACGGCTCCGTATTTGTTTCATTTCAACTACAGACAGACACAAAAAATCGGGCTCGAGGCAGATGAGGAATCGTTACGCCAGGCAGATATTATCATCCGGTGAAAAAAATCGCATATGAAATTATATGACAGTAAAGAAACAAACACGTTTCTTGAGGTCTTTGCATGATGGTAGTAAGAGGGTAATATTGGATTAATGATGACTTTAGCTGATAAACGAAAAAAGAATAATAAACGACGCAAACTATCCGGTATTCTCTTGTTCTATTTTTTATCTTTTTTTATGATCATTTTCTTCATCATGGGAGTTGTGCTCGTATTGATAACTTTCCAGAATCAGCAGAGAATTGTTTTCTTACAGCAGGAACTCGTTACCCATAATGCGAAGAATACGGTAAAGAATTTTATCAAAGAAAAGTTTAATGCCATGGAGACAACAGCAAGACTTGTCGATCCTGCAACTACCTCCCCAAAAGAACAGGAACATGCCCTGACGTATCTGTTTACTCCACATACAGATTTCCGTCAGCTTATTTTAATAAACATAAAAAAACAAATTTTAAAGGAAATCTCCCGTCTTTCCCAGGTGGAAAGCCTGGATTTTTTTAATGAACAGATCAAAAATGAGATGTTTGATATGGCTGAACAGGATAAAAGATACATAAGCAAAGTATTCATAGACAAGAGAACCAGTGAACCCATAGTGATGATAAGTGTACCTGTTAAAGATGTTTTTGGAGATTTCCAGGGTATACTTGCAGCATATGTAAACCTGAAGTTCATGTGGGACCTGATGGAAAGAATTACAATCGGTAAAACTGGTGTGGCATATGTGGTGGACAGACAGGGGCGATTACTAGCATTTAATGATATTTCCAGGGTTTTACAAAGCGAGAATATCAGGAATATAAAGATCGTCAATGAATTTATCAATAATCCGGTATCTGTTGATACGGCCCGGGTGGAAATATTTACCGGAATTCAGAGGACACTAGTGATCGGAAGCTATGTTTCCCTTATGGAACCGGATTTTGCCGTTATAACAGAGCAATCCATAGTAGAGGCATATCATACAGTGTTTCAATTCTGGGTGTTGTTCCTGGTTTTAACCATCATTATGTGGGGGATGGTTATCTGGATTTCAATTCGCCTTGCGCGCAGTTTATCCGTTCCCCTGGTGAATTTGATGAATATTGCAGTCCGGATTGCCGGCGGTGAAAGGGGATTACATGCCGGAGTGAGCGGTCCAATTGAAATAACTGCCCTGGCAAACGCATTCAACAGTATGACAGCCCAGCTTAATGAGGTAATTGAAAACCTGGAACAGCACAGCGAATATTTGCAGACAACAGTTCAAAAATATGTTGAATACATGGTACAGGTTGGAAGCGGTAAGCTGGATGTATTTTTGACAATTGAAAAGAAGGAAGGTGAAACAGATGATCCCTTAATTATTCTAGGACAGCAATTAAATGATACAACTCGCAACCTGGATAGAAAAATCAAACAAATTCAGGAAACAACAGAGAAATTAAAAAAGAATGAAGAAAAGCTTTTAATTTATTCAAATCAATTGGAGAAAAGCAACAGGGAACTGGAACAATTTGCTTATATTGCCTCACATGACCTGAAGGAGCCTTTAAGAAAGCTGAATTTTTTTAGTGAGCGATTAAAAATGAATTATCATGCCTTTATCGATGAAAAAGGAAAGGAATATCTTGATAGGATGATGAATGCTGTTGGCCGGATGGAAAGGCTGATAATGAGTCTTTTGCAATATTCAAGGGTAACAACGAAAGCACAACCCTTTGAAAAAGTCGATTTGAATGATATAATAAAAGGTGTGCTGGGGGATCTTGAAATAAGAATACATGAAACAGGTGCGGAAATAAGAACTGAAAATCTTCCTGTAATAGAAGCAGACCCGCTTCAAATGAGGCAGTTGTTTCAGAATTTAATAGGAAATGCCATTAAATACAAACGCGAAAACGTGCAACCAGTCGTCACAATACATGCACATATAAAAAGTAATGACGATAATAATACCTGCGAAATAAAAATAATTGATAATGGATTGGGGTTTGATAATAAATATAAAGAGCAGATATTCGGATTGTTCAAACGGCTTTATAACCGGAATGAATATGAAGGCACGGGATTAGGTCTTGCTATCTGTAAGAAAATCGTTGACCAGCACCATGGTGTTATCAGTGCTTTCAGCAAATCAGGGGAAGGATCTACTTTTTGTATAGAATTACCATTACAACAAAAAACAGGAGAGTAAATTCGTAATATACGAAACAGATATTATGGCTATAGCCGATTTTATCGGCCATAGCCGGGTAATCGCTGCCGGATACCCAATCCCTTAATGTCGGTGTCTCCACAACCGGGGGAATTATATCAGCGGGATTCAGTGGCGGCCAGAGCTGGTCAGGACCCGAGGTAACGATTACTGATCAGAGTTCAGATTACCTGAATCAGGCTGAATGGTCGGAAACCTTTCCGGAAACGGGGTATTCATGTTTATCCTTATATATAAATTCGTTGATACATTTTGAAGAGTGGTGGTTTACCAAGGAACCGTGTGACGCATCCTACAATACATATCGTTCTTACAGGGGTGGACATCACAAACAGGCTTTGAAAAGACTTGAAAATATGAAATGGGAAGGGTTGTGGGCGTAGCCAACGCTGTGTGCCCTGCGGACTCTGTGAAAGATTATTAAATTTTCACTCATTTCATCGATCTCATTGCTTTACATGATAAGTAAAAACAGGTATTCTATGTGTAAGCTTAACAACTATAAATGGGAAG
The DNA here is from genome assembly GCA_016935735.1 of Spirochaetales bacterium. Lineage (GTDB taxonomy): Bacteria > Spirochaetota > Spirochaetia > SZUA-6 > JAFGRV01 > JAFGRV01. Next base: position 21,166 of record JAFGQK010000341.1, read on the forward strand.
CAAAAAAATGGATATACGCTTTGTGTGGATGAAACACCCTCACATTATTACCCGGTTGCTTAAATACGTGCATGATATACATGTGGAAAAGAATCCTGATATTTATAATCCATATAATTATGACGATATGCTCCCCGTTATTACGAACATACTTGATGATGATAAGAAATTCTGTGTTGTTGCATATGTGAACGATGAACCGGCCGGATATGCATTATTAATTCAACGGGATCATCCCTGGCCTTTTTTCAGGAAGGAACACAGATCAATATACATTGACCAGATGTGCGTAATAAAGAAATACCGGAACCAGGGTCTGGGCACAAAAATGTTCGATTTTATTACATCATTCTGTAAGGAGAAAAAAATTTACAGG
>JAFGQK010000342.1 GCA_016935735.1 Spirochaetales bacterium
AAAAGTTTTAATCCGCTCGTTGGTTTTATGAACTCGATGATAATATCTGTGGGAGCCACTGTATGTGCTTTATACTTTTCTTCACTTACTGCTTACGGTCTGATGGCATATAGCTGGAAACTGCGCAGACCTTTCTTTACTTTCATTATGCTGGTGCTCATGCTGCCGGTTCAGGTTTTTACCATAGGTTTTTATCAGTTTATATACAGTATCCACTGGACCAACAGTTACTGGCCCCTGATACTTCCGGCTATAGCATCACCGTCCATAGTATTCTTTATGAGACAGTATTTACTGGCAACACTGTCTCTTGATATTGTCAATTCTGCAAGAATTGACGGAGCAAATGAGTTTTATACTTTTAACATGATAATCATGCCTATCATGAAGCCGGCTCTCGCTGTACAAGGTATATTTATATTTGTATTTAACTGGAACCAGCTGTTCCTGCCTCTGGTATTACTGACTGACAGTACAAAATATACAATGCCTATTATGGCGAGTCTTTTGCGCGGGGATATCTACAGGACCGAATTCGGAGCGGTTTATCTGGCGCTGACATTAACGGTTCTGCCGTTGTTTATTGTTTATTTCATATTATCGAAGTATATAATAGCAGGAGCCACCCTCGGGGCTTTGAAAGAATAATTTTAACAGGGAACAGCTTTTAAGCCCGTTCCCTTTTTTTTACACCTGTCCTGTCAACACTCAATGTATCGCCTATTGATGCATCAAATGGTGTTAGTGTGAGAATGGCACTCTGATTTATCGGTAATGAAGAAATTTCGAGTTCCCGGGTTTCAACAGTGCCGGATGGAGTAATATGATTGAAACGGAGAGGAATTGTATCCTGCACATCAACATTACCGGTATTAGAAACCTTTAAAGTGACCGTCGTATTATACGTCTGTAAGAGATAATACTTCTTCATACATTCAAAATGCTTATCAAAGTGAAGAATCTCGGCATTGAGGATTATGCCTTTGCCCTGTATCTGTTGTAAAACGTTACTTCAAAAGTCCCCGGATTACCATCATAAGATCATCCGGGTCAATCGGCTTTTCCATAAACTTTTCCACGGGCAGAAAATCCCCGTCCACCCCGGGATCGAATTTGAACTTGGTACGCTGATTTACCGCAGTTGCAAGGATAATAGGAATTGCCGAATACCGGGAATCCGCTTTCATTTTCTGGGCAAAATTGAATCCGTCCGAATCTTTATTTATCATTACATCCAGAATAATAAGATCAACATGATGTTTCTCCAACAGTTCCCAGGCAACATCAATATTTGTTGCAGTGAGTACCTGGTAGTTGTCATGTTCAAGAATAATTTTCCTGCTTTCAATTACATCAACGTCATCATCTACCACTAAAATTGTTTTACTCATTTTTCCCTCCCTTTAAAGGTAATATTAATGTCACTGTTGTGCCTTTATTTAATGTACTTTGAATGTCGATGGTTCCCTCGTGTCCTGAAATAATCTGCTTTACAAGGGACATACCCAGCCCAATACTTCCATCGATATTTTTCCTGGCTTTTTTTCCTCTTTGAAATATTTGAAACACCCGCTTAAGGTCATCCTCATCAATCCCGATCCCTGTGTCCTTTATTATGATTTTAATCTTTTTTTCATCCCCCGGGGGAATGATGCTGACAGCGATATTTCCTCCCTCCCTGTTGTATTTAATTGCATTCATAATTATGTTGTTGAACACCCGGATAAGAAATGTCCTGTTCCCGTAAACCATGCACGGGAAACCTGGTTTTTCAAGGGGGGAAATACTCACGCCTCTCCGGGAGGCTAACGGACTAAAGGTGTTAATAGATTCGGTAATGATTTCCGACAGAACCAGGTATTCCTTTTTTACACTGTTTTTATCAGAAAGAAGAGTATAATCAAGAATATCATCCACCATCTGGACAAGTCCGATTGCCCTTTTCCGCGCCCTGGCAACAAGTTCCTTGGATTTTTCAATATCCTGGACATACCCCTTTTCGATCACTGCAAGAAGGTCCACAATGGCAGTAAGCGGGGCTTTTATATCATGAGCCATTATGGTAAGGGGATGTTGATCTTTTACCAATACATGATTTTTACGCATAACAACGTCCTTGTTTTACCATTATACCTTTTTTGCCAATTCCCCGGCTGTTTCCAAAAGCTCTTCATATACCGCAGAGATCAGTGCAGGGAATCCTTTTACCGCTTCTTCGCTATGATAACCCGATTCCCCGGTCTGTATACAATAAATGACAACCTCCACATCCTCCAGGAAACCCATTTTATCTGTCATATCGAGAAATGTAATAAGATCAAACTCGTGAAGTGAGTATCCGGATGAATGTTTCACACTTTTCACCTGATCCCTGGTAAACCGTCTGAACTCACCCGGCGGTGCTTCACAATACCCGGCGTCGATGAAGATGATTTTTTTTCTTTCTTCACATTGATGAACAAGGTGAAATCCGGGTGTTCCCGCGTGAATAAAATCCACCGGAAGATCCGGATGCAATTTTTCCAGCAATAAAACCACCTGTATCCCTGCACTGTCATCCTGAACAAGTATATTACCCAGACCAATCACTGCAATGGGTTTCCGCTTCATACCAGACATTCCTTATCCATGATTTTTCCGGACAAACCGGACATCCAGGTAGTGAGTGGAACATGAAATACAGGGGTCATACGCCCGAACGAGCATTTCCAGCAGGAAGGTAAGTTCTTTCTCCCCTTTATTCATATATTCCTTTACCATTTTTTCCATATCATGCTGGATATTGTTATGGTTCAGGTTTGTTGGTATAACGCAATTCGCTTTCCTGCATATTCCTTTATCATCATATTCATAGTCATGAAACAGGATACCCCGGGGTACCTCGACAGAACCGACGCCCCGTCCTTGTCTTATCTTGATAGAGGGGACCTCTTTTTCCAGCTTCTGATCAAGCAGCCATTCTATATGTTCAATGGAACGTTCCACTGCAAAGACACATTCGACAATCTGTGCTATGGTATTCATATACGGGTTGTAACAGGTTCCATCAAGACCCAGGATTTTCCCGATAGAAAGGGCACCCGGGGTAAGCTGCTTATAATTATTATTATACCGGGCAAGGGCGCCAACCATAAAGGAATTCCTGTTGAACTTTCCGTATTTTGCCGTGGACTGGGGAACGACAAATTCATTTACCACCGATCTGTATTCCTCGACAGGAATGGTCTTTTCGATGTCCGTTGTTGTTACCAGCCCGTCATAAAATGCATATTCCTTTTCAAAGGTAAGGGACAGGTATTCTGTTTCCCGTACAAAATCGGGGATTGCAGATGCCAGGGATTTCACGAACTCCGTGAGTGCTTTCAGATTATTTAGGCCATCCAGAAGCCGGGACTTAAGCGTTTCAAGTTCCTTTTTTGACGGGAGCATGGAAAAATGTCCGACCCGTGCACGGATCGGATGGGTTGTTCTTCCGCCGATTATGTCACAGAGTTCATTTGCCAGCCTGTGGAGTTTTGTTACAAGAAGAACCGCATCCTTGTGGGAATCAATAAGAGGGATAACACTCGGTACACCGGCAAGGTCCGGGAGTACAAGGTAACAAATATGAAGGATATGACTCTGGAGTGTTTCACCATGAAGCAGGAGTTCCCTTAACACCCGGGTCGTTTCCGAAATGGAAATACCGAGTGCCGCTTCTGTTGCTTTTAACGATGCAAAGGTATGGCCTATTGAACAGATGCCGCATATCCGCGAAGTAATGGTGGCTATTTCCGTATAATCTCTCCCGACCACCATGGCTTCGAAAAACCGGGGAGCTTCCGGGACCTGCCACTGGACGGTATTCACCTCTCCTTTTTCTATATCCACCAGGATATTGCCATGCCCTTCAACACGTGTTACATGGTGTACATCTATATGAATTGATTCGTTCTTCATTCCGATACCTCCGGGTTCACGCCAAAGAGATTCATTTCACGTATGATTCTTTCTACAGTATAATTATACTTTTTAAGCACTTCGTGCATGGCCTTTTTATTCGGGTTTGGCACTGCTCCCCTGCAAGCATCACAGGGAACGCCATTGGATGGACAAATTGCCCCGCATCCGGCCCTTGCAATAGGACCCAGGCAAATCGTTCCCTCATCAAAAAGACAAATGTTCTCCTTTAGCTTGCACTCCACACAAACCGGATAATCCGGGATCCGTGGTATTTTCCCAAGGCAGAGTTCCTTTACAATACGGAGGAATTCCTCCCTGTTCACCGGGCAACCGGGGATGGCAAGATCCGCCTTTACCACCTCTCCCACACTTTTTGTTACTGCCGTATCAAGGTGTGGCATTGAAGAGTCATCTCCATATACCTTACGCTTCACCATATCCAGATCCCCGAAATTATTTTTAAGCAGGTTGATCCCGCCGGTCACGGCACACTGGCCATAGGCAACAAGAAGCTTGCTTCTGTTTCTTATATCCTTTAAACGCTCTTCATCACTTTTTCGTGTGATTGAGCCCTCTATAAAGGCAATATCATACTCCGGTGCCTTTCCTGTTGCCACTTCCCTGAATTCAACAACATTAACCAGATTCAAAAGTCCGATAATGTCCTCTTCCAGGTTCGCTATCTGAAGCTGGCATCCCTCGCAACAGGCAAAATCGAAGAATGCAACTTTTGGTTTCTCACTCATTATATCGCCTCCTTGAGGTGTTTTATCGTATCATATACAAAAACAGGGCCGTCCTGGCACACATAAAGGTTATTTATCTGGCAGTGGCCGCATTTTCCCACACCGCATTTCATATGCCGTTCCAATGACACGATAATATGTTTATCCGAGAATTCCATATCATAAAGACTCATAATAACAAACTTATACATCACCGGGGGGCCGACGACAATTGCATGGGTTTCAAGGGGATCGATGTCCTTGAGCTGGGGAAACAGGGTGGTGATGACACCCACATGACCATCCCATTCACCCGGCTCACATTTATCGACTGTTTCCAGGAAGACAATATCATCCCGGGATTTCCATTCTTTCAGTTCCGATGTAAAAAGCCTCTGCCCCGGATCTCTACACCCGAAGAGTATGGTGATGTCCTTGTAATCACCCCTGTTCTTTAAAGCATGGAGGATGGCGGAACGTGCAGGAACCAGGCCCTGGCCACCGGTAACAAAGAGAAGACTCTTGCCTTTTAAGTCTTCCATTGGGAAATGTGTGCCGAAAGGTCCCCGGATGCCTACAGAATCGCCGGGGTTAAGTTGATGAATTACCGAAGTGACCTGCCCAACTTTACGGATCACCATTTCAAAGCTTTTCCCTTTCCCCGGGGGTGAAGAAATAGAGATAGCCACCTCCCCGATTCCTGGAATGGATAACTCCACAAACTGCCCATAGAGATGTCCGAGAGGCTTGTTCTTCATTTCAAACTCAAAATACATATCAAGATCTGTCATCGGTTCTTTACGGATGAGGGTAGCGACCTCCGGCAGATAGATAGACTCATTATCATGTTTTGTACTATTTGCTGTCTGTATCATGGTCACTCCTTATATTACTTATTTTCTTCGATATATTTGAACACTTTAACAGGACCGGCGATGGATGACGTACATGCATCCGCACACCGGCCGCAGCCTACACAGCCCCAGTAATGGTACTTTAAAGGGAGGTTTACCCCCTTTCTGAATATCCTGTGTCGAAAACGGGCAGCCCGTTTTCCCCGGAAATTATGCCCGCCTGCACAGACCGCAAAGTTCTCGAGCATACAACCGTCCCAGTTCCTTGTTCTTTCACCACTTTTCAACGTGAGATCTATCTCGTCCTTCATATCAAAACAATAACAGGTGGGACAGACAAACACACAGGAACCGCAGGAATAACACTTCTCCCCGAATACTTCCCACACCGGGTGATCATGGTTTTTCATAAGATAATCCGGCGTGAGTTCCACCGGGATGGGAAGCCTCTGGTCATCCTTGATCCTGTTCTTTGCATCCTCGATCTCTTTAAGCGTATAATCCGATTTTTTACATCCGGCACCTTCAATATATGCCCTTCCCTTTTCCGTGACGATTTCCAGGGCAAAATGACCGTCATCCATATGAATAAGCATTAAGTCTGCGACTTTATATGGCTGCTCACCTTTAATAACAGAGCTGGAAAACCGGTATTTAAAAAAATGTGTGGGATAAAGCCCGATAAGGAGGGCATTGTTCCTCTTTTTAAGGTAATTCTCGTCCTTTTTCCCTTCTGAAAATGCACGGTCCATAAGATAGATTGCAGCAAGATCATAATAATGAACACCGATAAGGGTAATGGGTTCAAACTCATTAACTGCTTCATATGAATCTGCCTGTTTTGGGACAAACCGCAACAAAGTCTCCTTTTGAGGTTGAAAATATTTTTTCGGGGGAAGAATAGTCACATCATAATCAAGGCACATCCGGGAAGCACTGTCAAGTTCATCAAAAACAAACTTTGTGCCTTTACGGACAACGCTTATAATGCGGGAAGACTTTTCTGCAATCTTTTTATCCACAAATTTATAAAAATCATTTTCCGGGATTTTCACAATGTCCATACATAACTCCTCTTATAAATCCACCTTTTATAAACGAACTTCATCCATGTAAAAGCATAAACTTTATCAAGGATGAAGAAAAGTTACTTTAGTATAGCAAAAGCCGCTTTTAAAAGCAATGGGTATTTGTTAAATTTTTCACATTCTTCTATGTGGTAAAACGGCTGGGAAAATATACCCTTTTAAAAAATGATAATCCTGCTTTTCAATCCTGCTTTTCAATCCTGCTTTTCAATCCTGCTTTTCAATCCTGCTTTTCAATCCTGCACCTGGAAATGCTATTCAAAGCTTTTCCTGTTGACCAGGAATATTTTATTCCGGTCCGGCATTGCTCTTTATGAGCGGTACTTATTTTTCAAGAAACCCGCCATAAAAACCGCTGCCGCTGCCGATTAATTGAGCAGTAGCTTCGGTATAAAACGAAGGCATTTTATGCCATTCTTCAAGATTCAGGAATCCCGGATCTGAAATCTTCCATGGCTTGATTAATTCTTTCATCTTTTCTTTTGAACGGAAAAAGAACGGTTGTTTTATTTTCCTATACGAATCGATGACAGATTGTAAAGTGGGGTTTATATTCTGAGCATCATAATCAAGATCAGTAAAAAACAATATTGAACCTTTATCTGCCCATTTAAATATAATATTCATTGAATATCGGATTTGTTCATCCGTCAAAAAATAACAAATACCATTGTAACCGGCTGCTACTTTATGATTATCACCAAACATTTTTTTAACAATATCCGATTCCAGCAGTGTTTCCGGTTTGCTGATATCGCAAAATTCATATTTGACATCCGGATTTTCACCGATAATTTTCTTCGCGTACTGGACGGTAATAGGGTCAATATCTGAATACATTATTTTAGTCCCGGGCGGGGTATTGGAATGAATGTGATCTTTGGAAGGAAGGCCGGAAGCAAAATCAATAAACTGGGTAAATCCTCTCTCCAGGGACATTCTCACACCGTTTCCCAGGAACCATCTGCCAAGCTGGGCTAATTTAGGAGCGAATGGGACTAACTTTTTAAGCTGTTCTCCTGCTATTCTGTCGATTTCAAAATTAAGACTTCCGCCTAAAAGATAATCATATATCCTCCCTGCATTCGGCTGGCTTGCATCGGATATATATGGTTGTTGATTTTCCGTATCCATGCCATTCTCCTCTCTCTAAAATAATCTTATTTATATGCTATTTATAATTATATTCATAACCCTTATAAAATGAATACATTGAATAAAAAAATATGTCAATATTTACCCTTTACGGTTTTATTTCTTTGTAAAAATTCCTGGACGGGTCATTTACCCGGTTATCTTCTCGTAAATCTTATACTTTTTTATCAATTCCACTAAATCTGCATCAATCTTATTCGCTTTCGCTTCCAGCGTAAGAATCTCAAGGGTTTTTTCCAGGGGAACTGCTTTTTTATATGGTCTGTCGGATGCAGTAAGGGCATCATAAATGTCTGCAATCACAATCATTCTTGCCTGAACAGGAATGTTTTCTTTGCCTTTTAATCTGTTCGGATATCCGGTTCCATCAAGCTTCTCATGATGTTTTTGCGTGATCTCCGGAATATTCTTGAACTCCGGTGGCCAGGGTATCTTGCTGACAAATGAATATGATCTTATAACATGACTTTCAATCTCTTCCCTTTCTATGGGATTAAGGCTACCCTTTTTAATAGAGAGATTGATTTTTTCCTGGTTGTCCAGTATGATCATTTTCCGTTCATCGAGGTCCGTACACATGCACTCATTTATTTCTTTTAATATCTGGCTAAGTGTTTCTTCCGGGTTCTCTTCAAGCACCTGCGGTTCATTTAATTGTTTGACTTTCTCCTTGATCTCTTTTATACGGGCAAGCCTTTCTTCTTTTTCCTGAACAAGGGCAACAAGTATCTTTTCCAGGCTTTTATCAGTGACAATTTGTATTTTCAAGTCATTTTCCTTTTGCAAATACTGGATTTCAAGAAAACGGTACAGATAATCAAGCTTAAGATGAAGAAACCGGTAATCCTTGGGAAAAAGCTTTTTTTCTTTCTGGAAAATCGCACAATCAATATAAACTTTGCCGAAATCATGAAGCAGGGCCGCGTATTCAAGTTCCTTGATCTGTATCATGGAAAAGGAAACACCTTTGAAAGCCCCGGTCTTTTCCTTATTAATTGCATGAGCCATTTCAACACACATTTTCGCAACCCTGAATGAGTGTCCTGATGTAGCCGGATCCCGGGATTCAATTGCAGTGACAGAGGCTTTTACAAACTCTTCGAATTGCTGCTGTATCTGTTTGATCATCCTGTTATTCTCTATTGCAATAGCAGCCTGGTTTGCAATTGCTTCCAGGAGTGTTTCATAACGGGTTTTAAAAGGAACAACTTTGTGTTCAAAATCTTCCGGGGTTTTTAATTTAATCTCGTGTGCCATGTCGATTAAAAATTCGTCCCCGGTCATTTTCAGTTCTTTACAATTGATAAGCTGAATAACCCCGATTATCTGGTCTATATGATTTTTCATGGGTACGACGAGCATGGATTTTGTACGGTAGTTATGTTCCCTGTCAAATGAGGAGTTAAAAGAAACAGGCGCATCCCTGGACAGGGCATAGACATCAGGGAAATTCAGTCTTTCACCTTTCACCGCAACATACCCTGCCAGGGAATCCGTATTAAGGGGCATGGAAAATTCCTTGTATGAAATATCCAGGGAATAGGTCTGGGCATGTTTAAAAACCAGCTTCTGGTCGCCATTTTCATCTGATTCTATAAGGAAGATGCTTCCTGCATCTGCCCCGGTGATTTTCCTTGAGTTTTTCAGAATAAGCTCAAGGAGCTTTTCATGATTCTTTTCGCTGCTTAACGCCTTCCCGATTTCTATGAGTTCCCGCTGGTCTTTTTCTACATCAACAAGTTCCTGATGGTTATGAATATCCTTCATCTTTTCAAGGTTGTATTCTTCCATAATAAAAAAGGAGTTTTCCACGATAAAAAGAAACTCTTCGCCTGTTATGGGAGTATTCCTGTATGATGAAATCCTCCTGGTCTTATCATAACCATGAAAATGTATATTCCGGCTGGAACAAAAGACAATCAATTTAAAATAAAGATTCTTACTCTGTTTGTTCTTTACTTTTAAGAATTTATCTATGTCACCGAATTTTTCCCGGGAAATAAATAGAATGATATAAAATGGAACATTTATCTCTGTTCTTAAAGCGATTATTTCTTCACATTTCTCCAGAATAGTATTAATGATAAAAAGATTATCCTTTTTATAAAGAGATGTATCAATCGAAGGGGAAATGTCTTTATCCATTAAAATAAATTGATGCATCGAACACCTGTACTCAAAATCCTTTTCACTTTATTTTTCGGAAATCCGCAATAATCAATAGAAAAGTAAACCTGAAAATCCCGGGCTGGCTTAAGGATTCTGGAAAATTTATACACTCTTGCTATAAGTATACATGATTCAGGATCCGGAATCCAGAGCCATGTTATAATTAT
>JAFGQK010000343.1 GCA_016935735.1 Spirochaetales bacterium
ACGTTGGCCGCCAGGTTAATGAGACCAGTATAATTAAAAGAACCTGGATAGCTTGTTAATTGGGTTGTGGGCGTAGCCAACGTTATGTTATAAAACAATGTTATCTGGAGGTTTAGAAGTGGCTAATAATCTTTCTGCGATAAAACGTCAAAAGCAGAGTGAAAAGAAAAGATTGCGAAACAAAATGATAAAGAGCAGGATTAAGACATCTGCCAGGATGGTGAGAGAAGCGATTGTAGATAAGAATTCGGAAGTTGCATTAAAGAACTTTGAAGAGTTTAAATCTCTCGTAGACCGTGCTGTTATAAAAGGTGTATACCACAAGAATAATGCTGCAAGAAAAAAATCGAGAATGTATCGTCTTGTCATGGGAATTAAGGTGTAAACAGGTAATAGATTCTTTTTGTTTGATTTATTGCTTTCTTATTGTTTTCGATTGGTAGTGATAGCTATAAATAATTCCTGCATTAATCAGGTTATAGGGAGGTATAGCCAGCACAATATTTTTCCGAGAATTTCATAATAGAGGTATAAAGAACTGTAATTGAAATGTAATGCGGATTTATTTGAACACCACCTTATGAAAATTATAATTGGGATTCAGCTTTGAACACTCCTCAACATTCGTTGAGGCAACATTCGTTGAGGCTCGATTGTAATATTTAAAGGTGCTGATCGGCGGATAAAATCCGCATCTACATAAGAGTACCATTTTCACAAGATGTATGAAAAGAAAGGGGGTGCCGTGGGGCAACTCAAACTTTCAAAGGCTGAAATTATAGAAAATATCTATAATAAAGTAGAGGATGTAAGCAAAAAGAAAATTCATACAATTATCGATATGATTTTTAATGAAGTTAAAAAAGGTATTGCAGAAGATAAAATTATTGAATTACGGGGATTTGGAACATTTGAGATAAAACTAAGAAGAGCGCGGGTGAAAGTACGCAACCCCAAAACAGGAGATATCCTGCCCGGAAAAAATCATGGGGTTATCATTTTCCGGCCAGGGCAGGATCTGAAAAAAATAGTCTGGCCCATGAGGGAATAAGTGAAAACCATCCTGAAGGAAAAATCCGGTTTCCGGGATACACTGTTCTCTTTATTTAAAAACACCGGAATCGAAATCTGTCTGCTTTTCATATCTGCCTTACTCTTTGCCATCTCTTTTCCCAGTTTTCTTTCAAAAGACGGGTTGCTTTTTCCCCTGGCTTTTATTGCGATTTTCCCTGTTTTTATTGTTGTACACAGGACCGGGTGGATCCGGGTTTTTTTTTATGGCGCCCTGTACGGGTTTATCTGCTATGTTCTCTATAACTACTGGCTGGCGAAATTTCATCCCCTTGCCCTTATTGTTGTACCGGTAATATATGCTGCATACTTTTTTTTCTTTTTCCCGGTTTTGAAACTTATCGATTGGCTTTTTCCCAGGTATGGGTATATTTTACAGGCAGTCGCATGGATTGCTTATGAATACCTGAGGACCCAGGGATATTTAGGGTATGCATATGGTATCCTCGGGTATTCCCAGTATCTTTTTCTCCCCCTTGCCCGGTTTGCTGCCTTAACCGGGATCTGGGGAGTCACCCTCATCGTCATTTTTCCATCGACCTTTATCGGAAATTGTCTTAAAGACGGTGTTAAAAGCGGGTTCGAAGGTATTTCTTTTTACATGAAAAAGCATTTGCCGGCTATAACAGTCTATGCAATAGTTTTTATTCTGGTCCTTATTTACGGATTTGTTGATGTTGTCTCCCTTAAAGGGGTAAAAACATGGAGGGCAGCCCTTATTCAACAGAACAGCGACCCATGGAAAAATGATTATGTTGAGTATGAAAATGCCCTGGACAGTCTTATTGCTTTAAGTAATAAATCCCTTTCTGAAAATCCAGAGATCGTAATCTGGTCGGAAACAGCCTTTGTCCCTGCAATTTACTATCATAACAGGTACAGGGAATACAGGGAAGCTCTTCCTGTCGTGTTAAAACTTCTTGATTTTTTAAAACAACAAAAAATTCCTTATATTGTGGGTAATGATGATGGGAGAAAAAGTAAAATCGGTACACCATATGAAACCAGGATTGATTACAATGCTTCGATCCTTTTTCTGGATGGTGAAATAAAGCAGATTTATAGAAAAGTTCATCTTGTCCCCTTTTCGGAGCATTTCCCTTATAAAAAGATCCTTCCATGGATGCATAAACTTCTTGTCGAGACAGATACGCATTTCTGGGAAAAAGGTACTGAATATACGGTATTTGAAGTGGATGGAATAAAATTCTCGACACCGATCTGTTTTGAAGATACATTCGGATATCTTTGCCGGCGGTTTGTCCGGAAAGGTGCGGATGTCCTTGTAAACATGACGAATGATACCTGGTCCGGTTCGGTTGTTTCTGAAATTCAGCATATGTCCATGGCAGTTTTCAGGGCAATAGAGAATAAGCGTTCATTAGTCAGATCTACAAACAGCGGTATTACCTGCCTTATTACCCCTGATGGTGAAATTGTAAAACGACTCGACCCTTTTGTTGAAGATTACCTGATTGTTGATATTCCTCTGATTTCTGAAAGAACAACACTCTATACCCTCTGGGAAGACTGGTTTGGAATAGGATCATTGTTTCTCGCTGCTGCCGGAATACTTTTTGGAATTATTAAAAAAACTCTTAAAGAAAAATTTAAATAAGGATTGACAAAATGTTTTGCATTTGGGAAAATATATATACGGATGAATAATTAAGTCTGATAAGTCGGTAATGCCGGGAGATTTTAATGAATAAAAAAAGAATACTTATTGTCGATGATGAGCCTATAAACCTTGAATTCTTTGATGTTATGCTGAGTAAACTCGGATTTATCGTTGGGAAAGCAGTTGATGGTCTTGATGCACTTGAAAAAGTAGTGGAATTTGAACCGGATCTTATCATCCTTGATAACATTATGCCCAATCTAACCGGGTGGGAAGTTACAAAGAAATTGAAGAATGATGAAGAGTATAAGGCATACAGTTCGATTCCTATTATAATGTTCTCTGCAATGGATGATGTAAACGATAAGATCGAGGGTCTTGATCTGGGTGTTGATGATTATATTACAAAACCTTTTGTGTTCCGGGAAGTTCTTGCCCGGATAAAGGCGGTATTACGCCGCAGGGAACAGCCTTCGGTGACGCGGGAATAGTTTGAAAAGGATTGACAAAATTATTTGCATTGAGGAATATATATACATATTGAAAATAATAGTTTGATAAGTGTTCAACAGTAGTTGAACTCCAATTGTAAAAGAAATAAGGTGGTCAGTAATGCTGGGAGATTTTAATGAATAAAAGAAGAATACTTATTGTTGATGATGAACCTATAAATCTTGAATTCTTTGAGGTTATGCTGAGTAAACTCGGGTTCAAAGTTGGAAAAGCAGTGGATGGTTTGGATGCACTCGAAAAAGTAGTGGATTTTAAACCGGATCTTATTATTCTTGACAATATAATGCCCAATCTTACCGGATGGGAAGTTACCAGGAAATTGAAGAATGATGAGGAGTTTAAAGAGTACAGTTCTATTCCCATCATTATGTTCTCTGCAATGGATAATGTAAATGACAAGATCGAAGGCCTTGAACTGGGAGTCGATGATTATATTACAAAACCCTTTGTATTCCGGGAAGTTCTTGCCCGGATAAGGGCGGTATTACGCCACAGGGAGCTTGCCCTCCAGATTCAGCAACGGGAGAGAAGAATAGAACTTTTAGAATCATTGAATACCATGCTTTTGGCTTTTTATAATCAATTTATAAAGAATCCACTCGAAATCCTGGTAAAAGATGCAGATAAAGTAAAATCGAATGATAAAGCAGGAACCGATACCTTTGTAAAAAACGTAAAACAGTTTAGCAGCGATATACTGCCGAAATTGGTCGGATTGGAAGAAAAAATCGAAAGACTTCAAATAAAAGGAGATGATCTGAAAAAGGGGGAGCTTTCGCTGGAAGAACTTGAGTCAGGATTTCTTACTTTAATTAAAGATTATCAAAAACTGGAAGAGGAAACCCAGTGATATCTGAGAATAAGAAACAGGTAATAGAATTATTCACAGAAGGCCGGAAATTATATAAACTTATGAAATTTGAAGAAGCTCAAACCTTTTTTGCCAGGGCGTTAAAACTTGATCCTGAAGATGGCCCTTCCAAGGTCTATTTTGCCCGTTGTAAGGAATATATAAAAAATCCTCCTCCCGAAGACTGGGATGGAGTATGGATTATGACAAAAAAATAAGGAAGCACATGGCGAAAAATAATGATCTTATAATGAAGGAAAAAATAAAAACAACCCTTGGAAATCAAACAAATTTTCAAGGTACGATGAGATTCAGGGATTCATTGAAAATTGATGGTTCTTTTCAAGGTGAAATAATTTCAAAAGGATTTCTCTATATAGAAAGTGGTGCGGTTGTTAAAGCCAATATTAAAGTCGGATCAATTGTGATTGGTGGTATTGTAAAAGGAAATATAGAAGCATCAGAGAGATTGGAGATGCTTTCCACGGGTCAGGTTTTCGGCAATATCAGAACAGCAAAATTAAAAATAGCAGATGGTGTTGTTTTTGATGGAAAATGTGAAATGATACGAAATCCGGATAAGATAAACATTTTCTCTCATTCCGTGGAAGAAATAAAGCAATCCACTCAAAGTATATAAAACGATAAATAGTGAGTAAACCTTTTAACCAGAGAAAGGGAATGAACACAAAAACTTGTACGATTATTTCCACTGGTACTGAGTTAACGCTGGGGTTAATTCAGGATAATCATGCTGTTTTCCTTGGTCAGGAATTGAGAAAGGCCGGGATACAGGTAAAAAAAATTTCTTTTCTTCCTGATGAGTATACGCTTTTAAAGGATGAACTTATCAGGGCAAAAAAAGAAAGTAATATTGTCATTATTACAGGAGGGTTGGGGCCGACCCCGGATGATCTGACAAGGGATGTTGTCGCTGATGTGGCACAGGTAAATCTTATGTTTGTGGAGAGTGCCTGGGAAACAATCAGGAAAAGAAAATGGGGTGACAATATTCCTGAATCCAATAAAAAGCAGGCATATATACCGGCAGGTTTTTCTGTTATTCATAATTCCTGTGGTACAGCATGCGGTTTTGCCGGGGAAAACGAAAATACACTGATAATTGCGCTGCCGGGACCTCCGCATGAACTACAGCAGATGTTTTTATCATCTGTTGCACCTGTGTTATTATCTTCCAAAGATACCCTGTCAGGAGAAGAATTGGTCTGTTCTGTTTATATGGTATCTGAATCACAACTTGCGGATTCTTTTCAAAAAGCAGGGGTAACATCGGTGTCCATGCAGACACGCCTGGAAAAAGACAGGATTGTTCTGACTTTGTATGGAAGCACAAAAGAAGACCGGGAAAGGGCATTTTCCGGTCTTGTAAATAGTATCGGTAAAGAGAGGATTCGCAAAGGGGATATCAACCTTGCAGAATCAATACTGAACAAGCTTATAAAAAAGAAAATGATGCTTGTATGTGCAGAGAGTTGTACAGGAGGACTTCTGGCTGCCTGGATAACAGATATCCCGGGCAGTTCAAGAGCTTTCTGGGGAAGTTTCATTACCTATTCGAATGAAGCAAAAACAACTCTTTTAGGAGTGAATCCTGATCTTATAAGAGAAAAAGGAGCGGTTTCTAAAGAAGTTGTTCATGCTATGGCCCGGGGTGCCCTGGAAAAATCTTCAGGGGATATTTGTATCGCCGTATCCGGGATTGCCGGCCCTGATGGAGGATCAGATGAAAAACCTGTCGGTACTGTATGGGTCGGTTTATGTATGAAAAACGGAATAAAAATAGAAAAATGTTTTCAATTTAATGGAAACAGGGAATATGTAAGAAGAAAAACAGCAATTACATGCTTGTTTTTAATCGAATCTGCTTTATTGGGAGATAATATACTTGACATACTGGCAAAGTGGTGATAAATTATATATGGGTAGACTGCAAATAAGGAAATATCTTATCCGTGATCTTAATCTCTTGAATTTAAATAATTTAAAAGAATAGTAAATGGAGTGGTGAAATGTCGTTATTCCATAAAGATTTAGACGATGAGAAAAATGATGGGGAAATGAACAATTCCTCGTCTGTAACAGATGAATCTAAAGAATTTGATGATGGAATGAATTCAACAGACAATCTCTCTCATAATTCCGAAGAAAATATCTTTAAGGAGGATGAGTTTATTGAACCTGTGTCCAAAGACACAGAAAATGAGAAAGGAGGAAATGCCGATATGTTACTTGCACCGAAGAAGAAGGTTGTAAAGAAGAAGAAGGTAAAGGTCGAGCTTATCAAGGATCCGAAAAATGGGAATGGAGATGAAAACGAAATTGTAAATGGGAACGGAGAAGAAACGGAAGAGCCGGGAAAGGATCAGGAAGAAAGTAATGGGGAACAATTTGATGAGGCTTCTGAACAATTGGAGAATGAAGCTGATACAGAAAGCAGCATCCCCGTGGAGAATGAGGAACTGGAAGATAATAATGGAAAAGAAAACAATATCACTATTAATGAAATAAAACCTGTTATTATTACTCCTACCTCAATATCCACCGAGCCGGTAGCCCGGCTTAATATCAATGATCTTACCGGCGCCAGTATGCCTGAACTCCGGGCTTTTGCTACTAATTACGGGATCAGTAAAGAAGAACTTCTCTCCATGAAAAAACAGGAGATTATTTTCGCTATACTGAAAGCCCATACTGAACGGAACGGGGTTATTCATGCATATGGGGCTTTAGAGATTCTCCCGGATGGATATGGGTTTTTAAGATCACCGAATTACAGTTATTTACCCGGGCCGGATGATATTTATGTGTCTCCTTCCCAGATCAGGCTTTTTAACCTCCGGACAGGGGATACTGTTGCCGGTCAGATAAGACCGCCAAAGGATGGGGAACGGTTCTTTGCGATGCTCCGGGTGGAGGCCGTTAATATGGATGATCCCACCATCGCACAGACGAGGATCCCGTTTGATAACCTGACTCCCCTGTACCCGGATAAAAAGCTTCATCTTGAAACAGTGACAAAACAAATTTCCACACGGCTTATTGATCTATTCTGTCCTATAGGGAAAGGGCAAAGGGGACTTATCGTATCCCCGCCAAGAACCGGAAAAACAATCCTGCTGCAAAAGGTCGCAAATGCAATTACTGCGAACCATCCGGAAGTATTTATTTTTGTACTTCTTATTGATGAAAGACCGGAAGAAGTGACAGACATGCAGCGGAATGTGAAAGGGGAGGTGGTTGCATCTACTTTTGATGAACAGGCAACAAGGCATGTTCAGGTTGCAGAAATGGTTTTAGAAAAGGCTAAAAGGCTTGTGGAACATAAACGGGATGTTGTTATTCTTCTGGACTCAATCACAAGACTTGCCAGGGCATATAACCAGACTGTTCCCACATCCGGAAAGATATTATCCGGTGGTGTCGATTCAAATGCTTTACACAGGCCAAAGCGCTTTTTTGGTGCAGCGAGAAATATTGAACACGGTGGGAGTCTTACTATTGTAGCCACTGCCCTTATTGATACAGGAAGCCGGATGGATGAGGTCATTTTTGAAGAATTTAAAGGAACCGGAAATATGGAAATCCATCTTGATAGAAGGATCTCTGACCGGAGGCTTTTCCCTGCCATTAATATTAAAAAATCCGGAACAAGAAAGGAAGAACTGCTCCTTACAGAAGAAGAATTGAACAAGATGTGGATATTAAGAAAAGTCATTAATCCCATGGATGACATCGAGATTATTGAACTTTTAATCGACAGGATGAGAAAAACAAAGAATAATGAAGCATTTTTACGTTCAATGAACACGAGTATGTGATCGTTGTAAGGGTTAGGGGTTCGCAATGCATAGAGAGTGAATACGAAAACTAATAGGAAACCGGATAGATTTTAACGTTAAAATTTCAAGACATATTTACCGTTTTTTGTGCTTATAAAATACGCAACCGGATAAAAGTTAAATTAATAGTAAAAAAGAACGAAAAATATAGACATTTTATCAAAAGAGATATATATTACTTTTTGTATAGGAGGAATTATATGAGAAAAGGTATTCATCCAAAGTATGAACATACAACAATCACCTGTGTATGTGGAAATGTAATAGAAACCCGGTCCACAATGAAGGATATAAAAATAGAAATTTGCTCAAAATGTCATCCCTTTTTTACAGGTAAACAAAAGCTTGTGGATACCACCGGGAGGGTGGAACGTTTTAAGAAAAGATACAATATCAAAGATTAAAAACAACTATTTTCATAATTTCAATTCAAACAGGCATGTAAAAATTGTAAATCATTCTTCAATAAAAGGTAATGATATGTTCTGTATTATGAGGGGTGAAAATTTTTGTATGATTTCAAGCTTTTCAAACCCGTTGGCAATTATCGTAGCGACTGTGTTGGCCGGTACATACATATTATATAATTACAGGTAATAAATTTATTTCTAACTTTTCTTGATTGGGCTGTAGTCATCGCCAATGTCCGGGGTATATGAAATTTTTTTTGTATCTATATGGAATTGTCAGAAGAACCGGAATAAGCTATATATAGAAAGACATGGAGGGAAAACCGGTGAAGATCACTTTTTTATTGTTGGCCATATTTTTTTGCCTGTTCCTTTTTTCCTGCCCCCCGGATACCGATGACCGGGATTACAGGCAGGATATGAGGGATTTTGTCCAGAATATAAGTGTGTATACAAAAGCTATTGACGGGGATTTTATCATCATCCCCCAGAACGGGCATGAATTGTACACGAAAAACGGTGAACCGGACGGTTCCCCGGATCTCACCTACCTTGGCGCGATCGATGGGGTGGGAAGGGAAGACCTGTTTTACGGGTATGAGGATGATGATATACCGACCCCGGCAGGTGAAGCAGCATATATGATGAAATTCCTGGATAGTGCAGAAGCTCAAGGTGTCGAAGCCCTGGTAACGGATTACTGTTTCACCCCTGGATATGTTGATACATCATACCAGGAGAATTCCGAAAAAAGTTATATATCCTTTGCCGCAGACTCCAGGGAGCTCGATACAATACCTGTTTACCCTGTTTCACTTTATCATGAAAATGAGAGCGATATTTACTTCCTTTCCGGTGCCCAGAACTTCCTCTACCTTATAAATCCTGAGCAGTATACGACAAAAGACGATTATCTTACCGCACTTGAAGGCACGAATTATGATGTCCTCATCATCGACCTGTTCTTTGAAGACATGGCATTGCTTCCTTCGAACGTTGCCTCTTTAAAACAGAAAAGTACCGGCCATGACAGGCTGGTGATTGCCTATATGAGTATTGGTGAAGCAGAGGATTACCGGTATTACTGGGAAACCCTGCCGTCTGCATTGATTGCAGGGGAAAATCAGGATTGGGAGGGTAATTATATTGTCCGGTACTGGGAAGAAGAATGGCAGGAGATAATTTTCGGGAATGATGACTCATATGTAAAAAAGATAATGGATGCCGGGTTTGACGGGGTATACCTGGATATTATCGATGCATATGAATATTTTGAATAAAACCATAACTGCCCCACACACTGACTCTTTAACACAATTGCAGCTTGATTATAGTTTTTAAAGTGCCGTTTCCATTCTTTTCTGTTTACTAATACCATGGTAATACATTATGATACCGCTGTAATTGATTTGTGTATGAAAGGGGAAAGGAATGAAAAGAAAAATCTGTTTCCGTATTATGGTACTATTTCTCTTACTCATTGTGTGTGCCAGCTGTCAGAAAAAAAAGGATATCGTGATAATAAATAAAGAACCGCCGGCAAGGGTTTGCTGGGAATTCGTGGGATCGCCTGGTTTTTCCAGGGAAACGGCAAATTATATTTCACTGACAATTGACAGGGGCGTTCTCTATACAGCATACCAGGACAGCTATTTTTCCAATAGTATTTCTGTTATGAAGTATGAAGGAAACGGATGGATTCCCCTTGGTGAAGAAGGGTTTACCAGGGGTAGGGCGGATTATCCTGCTCTTTTTGTGTATGAAGGGGTCTGCTATATTGCATACCAGGATTTATCCCATGATGGCAAACTCACGGTAATGAAATATACGGATAATTCGTGGGAGCCCCTGGGTAAACCCGGATTGACAAACGGGTACGCAGAAGCGATTTCCCTTTATGTGTATAATGGGACCCCATATGCCGGGTTCCGTGATATATCGAGAAATGAAGTCGGCATTACTGTTTTACGATTCGAAAACAACGAGTGGCTTCCCGTAGGTACGGAACAATTCTCAACAGGTGTAAGCCATGATCTTGCTCTTATTATTGATAATAACATTCCATATATTGCTTTCAGGGACAGTAAAATCGGGGACAGGATCACTGTGATGAAATATGAACAGGGTATTTGGCAGGCAGTCGGAGAACCGGGAATATCAGGAGGGCAGGCATCATATCTTTCTTTTGATGTATCGAACGGGATACCCTATGCCGGGTATCAGGACATGACGTTTAATGGAAAGGGTGTATTGATGAAGTATGAGGATTCGGAGTGGAAGCTTATCGGCAATGCCCCTTTCTCTACAGGGCAGGTTAATTTTATATCACTTGACATAGAAAACAACATCCCTTTTATCACCTTTAGCGATGAAATTTACAAATATAGAATTTCTTCGGTAAAATATTTAAACAATGCTTATAAGGCTATAGGATCATACGGGTTTTCCGATGCAGGAGTGGGTTATTGTAAAATTGTTGTGGAAAAAGGAAATGTCTATACTGCATTCAGTGATGGCTCGGTAAGGGGCAAAATTACTGTCATGAAATGCAGTACTCCATTCCAGTAAGGGCTTTTTCCTTCCATTTTTTTCAAAATTCTCTATTAAAAATGATGTATTTTTCATGCATTTTAACTGATAATTAAAGAAAGGTGTAAATCGTCTGCTGCCTGCATTTATCCTGGTATTTTGATGAGGAGTAAAATTGATTCGCTATCCGGGGTAAATAATAAAACAGAAAACGGGTGCAGGAAGAGAAAGGATGACCGGATGAAGGTGAATAGGGTTCTTCAACAATTGCTTGTGAAAGCACTTTCCCAGTCCATGGATATACGTACAATGGTAAAGATTACCCGCAAATTATTCCAGGATTACGATTTATATAAACGTACAGGCTTCCCTGAAAATATCCCCATCCCGGCAATGGATGCAGCAGAACAGATTGCACTGGATGTTGTCCAGAATGAAGGGCTTTTTATCCAGTTTATTACCATCCTTATTGATTTATATCAGAACGGCCTTATGGGGAAGAAAATCAATATCAAATACCTGCCCCAGATACTTGGTGAACTGGAATCCATGGGTCTTACCTATAATCCGGATTATGGTACATTTGTCGAAAGCAAAAGAAGTAAAATGTCCAAAGGCTGGCGAATTCTCGAAGAGGGAAAGAGATATGAATTTTGCCTGCTTCGTATCGACATCGTGGAAAATTCCAGGCTTGTACGGGAATATTCCAAAGAGATTATTGCCGATACGTATTCGGATTTCAGAACTATTGTGAAGACATATGTCGAGAAAAGAGATGGGAGAATATGGGGGTGGGAAGGTGATGGCGGCCTTGCTGCATTCTATTTTCAGGATAAGAATGTTCTTGCGACCATAAGTGCAATCGAAATTATCCTGGACCTGTTTTTTTACAATTTGTTTAAATGCAGATTAAATGAATCTCTTAAGGTCAGGATCTCGATCCATACAGGACAATGCCAGTTTTATCATGATCTTGAGCAGATGCAGAGTGATGTATTCAGGACACTGGAGGTTCTTGAATCCGAACATACACTGCCGGATAGCATCACCCTTTCCCCTAATGTATACCAGGATCTGGGGAGTAAACTGGAAAGTTTTTTTAAACCTGTAGAATTAACACGGGGGCACTGTATTTACCGTTTCAATCTTACCTGGGAGGATAACTGCTGAATCCGGGTAGATTTTTATATGCAATAAATTCGAAAAGGAGTGTTCAACATAAGTTGAACTCGAATTTTAGTTTTAGATAAGGTGGTCTTCATGGAGATATACTTTTTTTCTGATAATACAACCTTTATAAAGCATCTTTCACCTCTAAAAGAATCCAAAAAGTATAAGGTTTCCATATTCGGAGTATCAGAGTTTAAGAAAGAATGCAAAGTATGCAAGAAACAGCTCCTTGTTTATATTGATATTTCAGGGTTGGATGAGGGATATGAGAAAACTTTAAAGTTTCTTGCAAGAAAAGAGAATTTTTTCTTTGGAGTTGTTGATTGCAGCGGGAAAATAAAAGATGTGGCAGAGTGCTTTTTCCTGGGAGCTGTGGATTATATAAGAAAAATAGAAACAAATGAAGAATTTTATATAAAGCGGTTTTCCCGGGTATTCAAGTATATGACAAAATACAGGAAGGATTTTGTTCCTGTAGCAGGGAATGAAAGGAAACCTGAACAGAATAATGCCATTTATAAAATCCCGGTTAACGGCTGGCAGGGTATTACTTCCGGTAATGAGTATGCATTTTCCATAATGTTTATAGAAATTGATGGTGAAAAAGAGCTGGAAAAAAAGTATGGGAGAAAAAATTATAAAAAAGCGCTTTCCACTTTTATCAATTATATAAGAAAACATATCAGTGTTTTTAATGGCCGTATCTGGTTCTGGTTATCCGGCGGCGGAATTATTCTTTTTCCGTTTGATGGTGTAAAATGTCCTGCAGTACTCTGCGGATTCCGCCTTAAGCTGTACAAACATATCTATGATGTGGAAGAATCACCCTTTCCCTCCAGTATCTCATTCCGGATTGCACTTCATATCGGGAACCTCCTCTATTTTACCGGGGATACAGGAGAAATTATATCCGAGACGATTAACTCCGTGTTCCATGTTGGAAAGATTTTTGCAGAACCGGATAATTTTTATATTACCAGCGAGGTATTTTCCTTTGCACCTGCACAGTTAAAAGATTATTTTATTGATGCAGGAAAGTTCGAGGGACGGAATGTTCTACGGATGAAACATTACAGATTTGGGGGATAGCAGGCAGGGCAGGGGTATCAATCATCACTTTTCATGAATGTATGGATTTATTTTTATTTATGACCTGTATGATCTTTTCTTTAAGATCCACGATTTCAAATGGTATTTCCATAAATTCAACAATACCAGGTCCGCTTTTTAATTCATGTAATTTTTCCACAATCTCTATTCTTGCAGCAAGAAAAATAAATGGTATGTGCTGTAATTCGTCTTTTTGCTTTACTTTTGCATAAAACTCATACCCGTCCATTATTTCCATTATTGTATCGGAAACGATGACATCCGGTTTGGGTATCGTTTTCAGTTTTCGCAATGCCTCCTGGCCATGCCTGGCATAATAAACATTATAATCTTTATCCAGGGAGTTCTGTATAATGGACAAAAGCTTTAAGTGATAATGTACAAAAATAATTGTTTTCTTTTTTTCATCATACGTTTCCGGTTTTAATCTGATATTTTTCCGTACAGGGGGATTTGTCAATTTTACTTTTTCAATAACTATGTCTATGTTATCCAGGGTTATTTTTTCGCTCTTTAATATGAGGCTGACAACTGTTCCCCTGTTGATTTTACTTGTAATCGTTATCTGCCCGGAAACCCCGGCCAATATGTTTTTTACCAGGGAAAGACCAAGCCCGATACCCTGGTTACATCTCTTGTTATAAGCATATACATGATACGGTTCATAAATATGCTTTAATTGCTCTGGTGGAATCCCGATTCCCGTATCCCGGATAATCAATACAATATTGTTATTTTCCGTTTTTAAATCAATATGTATGTTTCCATCCTTTGGTGCATTATATTTTATTGCATTGTCAAGAATAATATTCAGAATACGGTCAATTGCAGGTGGTGCGATACGTATATATAAATCAGGGGCTATTTCCTGTGTGAGTTGAATATCTTTATCTGCAACGATATCTTTTATGAGTTCAATCTTTGTCATTACGATAGTTGAAATATTGACAATGTGCTCATGATTATATAATTGTACATCATGTAGAATTTTCTTATTGTCAATAATGTCGGTAATACGCTTTCTTAAACTAAGGATATCTGCCTCTAATGAAACGAGTGACGGAGTTGTTCCTGCTTCTTCCTTTATCATGGATATGAGTTTTTGTATGTTTTTAAGTGGCTTTTTTGCTGCAAGCGCCAGGTTATTCAGAAAATTGATATTCGATTCATTTGTTTTCCCTCTTCTATCTTTTTCGGATGTGTGGAGATTCCTTTCCTGGTGCCTCGGATCAAAATTCATTTGAATATGTGCAAGAAAATAGGGTTTACTGTACAGTTCCCTTATTTTATCTATGAAATTTATCCTGGCACCTGTCTCATTTCCCATATGATTATAAAGAAAAAGCGTCATCACCTTAAAAAGATTGAATATTTTTTTTTTGTCAACTCCCTCTGCTGCCATCTGCTTTCCCCTTGTAGATGCAATTTCGATTTCTTTTGTTTTCATGAATTTTAAAAATATATCCGGTTCCTGTTTGAAAAGTTCGATGAACCGCTTCCGGCAGAGAATATCAATATTTATAAGGTGTGGTGAAAGTTCTTTTTCAATTTCTTCTATTAGTGTGGTTCTATTATTTTCCAGTATATGAATTAATAATAAACAAATTTGTTCTTCTTCATCTGTTAAAATAATCTTATCCTCGTTCTTCATACATGTACCAGTTGTTGTGATGATAAAGGGAAAGTAGAATCATACAGGAGATGATAAAAAAAATCAATGCTTCCCGTTGAAAAGTTGAAAACAATTTCACCGTTGATGATGATTTTTTAGTTCAGACCTTCTGCATTTAGCTGATTTAAGAGTTCCACCCTGTTCTGAACACTGAATTTGTGGTAAATGTTACGAAGATGGTATTCGACAGTACTGATCGAGATATTTAATCTGCTGCTTATTTCCTTGTTCAGGAGTCCTTCTTTTACACAGATCATAACCTCGATTTCCCTTGTGGAAAGCTTTTTCCGCCTGCAAATATCCTGGAAACTGTTTTTTCTATTCCGGGTCTGGTCAGGATTGATATCATTTCTCAATTTATTTAACAAAATCTGCTCAATTTTGAGTATTGTATATTTTTTACATGCCTGCCTGTTCCGGATAATGGACTGGATTTTCGCATCAAGTTCTTCTATGTTAAACGGTTTATAGATATAGTCGATCGCCCCTCCGGATAACCCTTTTATCTTTTCCGAAAGCGTACTTTTAGCAGTAAGAAAAAGTATAGGTACATCCATAAACTCATCAATATTATAGAGATGCATTAAAAAACTGTGACCATCCATCTCATCCATCATGACATCTGCAATTACTGCATCCGGTTTGGGAATATCGATTATTTTTTCCAGGGCTTCTTTTCCATTTGTCGCAAGATAGATATTGTACTTATCCTTTAAGAACGACTGGAGGAAATAAAGCATTTGCTTATTATCATCTATGACCAGAACGTTATGTTTGTTGGGATTTATATTCTCGTCCCTCAAGGTGCCGGTTATTTCATATCTGTCTATGGGAATAGAAAAATCTGAAGAATTGAAATTTTTTATACCGGACGAAACCCTTTCCTTTTTAATAATAATGGTAAATGTTGTCCCTTTATTTATTTTACTTTCCACACGTATATCCGCACCCAGGGATTCAATGATCTTTTTTACTATACAAAGGCCGATTCCCATTCCCTGTATATTCCTGTTTTTATTCAAAGCCTGGGTATAGGGAAGGAAAATGTTCTTTCTCTGTTCCAGGGTCATCCCGATACCATTATCACTTACCTTTAAGATAAGATTTCCCTGGTAGCGGTATATATGTACGGCAATTCTTCCGCCATTATTTGTATATTTGATGGCATTATCAAATAAATTATTGATAATCCTGTCTGCAGCAAAAGGGTCTACCTTAATATAAAGACCAGGCTGGATTTCTGCATCAATGCTGATTTTCTTTTTATCTGCCAGGGCTTTAAATACAGGTAGTTTATTCATCAGTAAAGCCGAAATATTGGTAATCTGTTCGTGATCATAATAGGTCTGTCCCCGGTTAAGTTTATCCAGATCCAGGTAATTTGTAATATCCCTTAAGAGTATATCCATATTCTGTTTTATAATACGTAAATCATCATTTATCCCTGTTTTATGGATATATTTTTCCAGATAATTCTTTATAAAGGTTAGGGGTGTTTTTATTTCATGGGCAAGGTGAATAAAATACTCTGTTTTCTGTTTATCTGTTAATTCCAGGGTTTTATATGCTTTTTCAAGTTCTAAAATCCTTTCCTTTAACCGGGTTTCACGATTCATGAGTTTCTCCTTATGGAAAGGTTTTCCATTGTTCTTTTTATGACCATTTCATACTTTTGATTCGCAACAAATAGAAGGATAAAATCCTTATAATGCTACAATTTTTTTACACCTTCAGTATAAAATTCCAGAGGAATTTTATAATACAAATTTCGTCTTCTCTAATAAAAATACTTAACTTTCCTGTGAAAATCAAATCATTTTGAATAGCAATGTGTCTTATTTTCCTGTTCAGCCGGGATACCTGAACTCCTTTGGGGAAATACCTTCTATTTTCATAAAGGCTTTATAAAAATGATTGCGGGAATTATACCCGACCTGGAAGGCAATATCGGTAATATACCTGTCTGTATTTTCAAGCAGACGTTTTGCCTCGGTACAACGAATTTTATTAAGAAGCATTTTAAAGTGAATATTGAATTTTTCTTTTATCGTTTTCGCAATTCTAAGAGAAGAAATACCGGTTGCCAGTTCAACCTTTTTTATTGTAAGTTCCGAATCAGTATAATGCTGTCCGATGTATTTTAAGATTTTATCCAGATTTTCATCATAATAAGTAATCAAATCCTGCTTTTCATAAAGGATAATGTAAGGTTCCCTGGTATTATTATTCTGTCTGGATGCTCTTTCCTTTTTTTGATGATATATATCCTTCCCCTTTGATTCTCCTGCTGATTTCATACAGCCACAGGAATCACGGATAATGAGTTCTGCCGGCATGATAGTACTCTGTTGAACATTATTACCCTTTATTAGTTCACAGGTGTATTCAAGGGCTTTGTACCCCATGTCATAAAGTGGTTGCCTTATTGTTGTTAGAGGAGGATTCATAAACCGGGCTGTTTCCAGGTCGTCAAAACCGGTAATTCTTATATCTTCCGGTATTTTTATCCCATTAATCTGCAATTCAAACATTGCTCCTGCTGCCATCTGGTCATTCGCTGCTATTATAACATCACAGTGAAGTTTTTTATTATCGATAAGCCTTTTTATTGCAGACCGGCCGGAATCAAATGTATAGTTTCCTTCACAAATATGGTTATTCTCCGGATATATGCCATATTCGTCACATAAAGTTGTAAAAGTTTTATAACGTATATTGAAATCACTGTTTTGTTCGTTTCCTTTAATAAAAGCAGGACGGCGGTAACCATGTTCTGCAAAAAGATGGAAGAGCAATTTGTTCATTCCCCCTTTATTATCTACACGAATATAGGGGATCATGTTTACAGGAGAAAGAAGAAAGACCAGAGGAATGGTGAACTGTTGTTTTAAAAATGAATAGAAATGTTCAGTACATAATAGCGGTTCCAGGATTCCGGGTGCAATTATAAGACCATCCAGATTCCTTTTGGAAATGAAATCGAAGAATGTTACTGGTTTGATTTTTTGTGCTTCGTTGCGGTGAACTGGAAATTCAAAACACCATAATTGAGTATTATATGAATTTGCTGCTTCTGAAATACCGGAAATGATTGCAGTATGAAAGGGAGTATGCATATAATCAATAAAAAGACCAATACTTTGCATAGGTCTGTTATTATTTTGCACCCGGTTATAAATAGTATCATAACCGGTAAAAGAGGTCAAGACAGGAATGATAATTGCAGAAATGCAGTGTGAGAGGAGATTTTTACTTAACCCCAGGTATGCCTGGGGTAAAATTAAGGTAAACCTTAGCTTTTGCATACAGCATATTTGATTTATTTTAAAGACAGGTAATTAGGAAAGTATTGGTATAAAAAAATAAAGAAATTAAAGGTGATATAATGAAAATTGAAAACTCCAATAATATAAGGGGACATTTTTTCAATCCAGAATACGGGGTTTATAAAAATTCAGGGGATTATCGCTGTTTTATATACTTGAATTATGGGAATTGCGGCCTTTCACAGATATTAGCATGGATACAAACTTTTTAAAAGGAATGATGAAGGGGTTTTGTTTGTGAATTACTATAATTGTTTTTTCACTGCTAAAAACAATTATAAAGAGATATGTAGGAAAAGGATATTCATAAAACCAGGAGCTCTATGCCAGGGAACCGGTTTAAAAGGTATGAATATATGAGTATTATTGAATTTAGAATAGTAAGTGTAAAATCCGTAATTCCAATCTAACGCGGGTTTTTTCATTAAGAAAGCTTATGAGGAAATCGACGTTAGAATTCTTGCATATATAAGCAGGCAGTGGGAAAGGAGGTGAAAAAAAGCAAGTACAATATAAAATTGTTTTTAAGAAATAGTAAAGTAAAAGAAAAACGGAGGTAAAATAAATGAAGAAAAAAATTGTATTATTTGCAGTACTTATTCTTGCTATTGCATATTTTCCAGCAGTAGCACAATCAGGCTGCACATGTGATGCAGGATGTGGGTCAGTTACGAATGTAACAGTTGATTTTTCCAAGGATGGTGCAGGCGATCTCTGCTTTTTTATTCCCTGTATCGGAAGCTATATCAACTCCTGGAACATGGCTGTTGTAGAAATAAATGGACAGGATTTTACAAATAGATGGGCAGCTGCATCAAGTTTACCGGCAACAATTGATGGCGGATACTATATCTACTACAAAGGGAATTATGCATGGAGTCACTTTGAAGCCAAAGGAGCTTGCAGTGCAGTGACAGATCCCCCAAGTACACCAACCCCAATCACCGATACGCCGACTCCAATTACATCTACGGCTACTCCTACACCTGTTACTGTAACCTCACCCCCCGGCGTTGGAGATGTTTCCATGTCACCTTCAACAGTGAATGCAAATATTAATGAA